>NZ_JBDJLM010000073.1:0-24879 GCF_039673365.1 Pseudomonas sp. TWI923
ATATCTGGTCCCCCCTCTCGGGGGGCCCCCCCCGCCCCTGCGGTTTTGGGGGGGGGGGGGCCCCCCCCGCGATAGCGTTCGATCAGGCAGTGACAGTCACTTATTGATGCAAGTCATTCTCGATACGTTTCATCTTCCGCCACCTTGAACTTGGCGAAAAAGCCCTTATGTTAGGCAGGCCCCATACATACGCTGTGCCAGTATCGTGGAAATCCACCACTTTCCTCACAATCGTTTCCGGGTAGAATGCTCGTTCGCATGCGGCCTCTGGGCTGCACGGGCGACTCATGGGGCCGCCCTCCATCCCTACGTGTGGAAGATCCTGCCGATATGTTTGCGCCTTTGTTAAAGAAACTTTTTGGAAGCAAGAACGAGCGCGAGATCAAACGCCTGCTCAAGACGGTGAGCACCGTCAATGCCTTCGAAGAGAAGATGGTGGCCCTCTCCGACGAACAGCTGCGGGGCAAGACCGCAGAGTTCAAAGAGCGCCTGGCCAAAGGCGAAACCCTCGACCAGTTGTTGCCTGAAGCCTTCGCCGTGGCCCGAGAGGCCGGCAAGCGCGTGATGGGCATGCGTCACTTCGACGTTCAGCTGATCGGCGGTATGACCCTGCACGAAGGCATGATCGCAGAAATGCGTACCGGTGAAGGCAAGACCTTGGTCGGTACTCTGGCCGTGTACCTCAACGCGCTGTCCGGCAAGGGCGTGCACGTGGTCACGGTCAACGACTACCTGGCCCGCCGCGACGCCAACTGGATGCGCCCGCTGTACGAATTCCTCGGCCTGACCGTGGGTATCGTTTCGGCATTCCAGCCGCCGGAAGAAAAACGCGCCGCCTACGCCGCCGACATCACCTACGGCACCAACAACGAATTCGGCTTCGACTACCTGCGCGACAACATGGCGTTCAGCGTCGACGAGAAGTTCCAGCGTGAGCTGAACTTCGCCGTGATCGACGAAGTCGACTCCATCCTCATCGACGAAGCGCGTACCCCGCTGATCATCTCCGGTCAGGCCGAAGACAGCTCCAAGCTGTACATCGAGATCAACCGCCTGATCCCGCGCCTCACCCAGCACATCGAGGAAGTCGAAGGCCAGGTGACCCAAGAGGGCCACTACAGCATCGACGAGAAGAGCCGCCAGGTCGAACTCAACGAGGCCGGCCACCAGTTCATCGAGGACATGCTCACCCAGTCCGGCCTGCTGGCCGAGGGCGAGAGCCTGTACTCCGCGCATAACCTGGGCCTGCTGACCCACGTCTACGCCGGCCTGCGCGCGCACAAGCTGTTCCACCGCAACGTCGAGTACATCGTCCAGGAAGGCCAGATCCTCCTGATCGACGAGCACACCGGCCGTACCATGCCGGGCCGTCGCCTGTCCGAAGGCCTGCACCAGGCCATCGAAGCGAAGGAAAACCTGAACATCCAGGCCGAAAGCCAGACCCTGGCTTCCACCACCTTCCAGAACTACTTCCGCCTCTACACCAAGCTGTCCGGCATGACCGGTACCGCCGACACCGAAGCGTTCGAGTTCGCCCAGATCTACAACCTCAACGTGATGGTCATCCCACCGAACAAGCCGTTGGCCCGTAAGGACTTCAACGACCTGGTGTACCTGACCGCCGATGAGAAGTACGCCGCGATCATCGCCGACATCAAGGAAAGCATGGCCCAGGGCCGCCCTGTACTGGTCGGTACCGCGACCATCGAAACCTCCGAGCACATGTCCAACCTGCTCAAGAAGGAAGGCATCGATCACAAGGTCCTGAACGCCAAGTACCACGAGAAAGAAGCCGAGATCATCGCCCAGGCCGGTGCTCCGGGCGCGCTGACCATCGCCACCAACATGGCCGGCCGTGGTACCGACATTCTGCTCGGCGGTAACTGGGAGGCCGAAGTCGCCGCCCTGGACAACCCGAGCGCCGAGCAGATCGCCAAGATCAAGGCCGACTGGCAGAAGCGTCACCAGCAGGTCCTGGAAGCCGGTGGCCTGCATGTGATCGCCTCCGAACGCCACGAATCGCGTCGTATCGACAATCAGCTGCGTGGCCGTGCCGGCCGCCAGGGTGACGCCGGCTCCAGCCGCTTCTACCTGTCGCTGGAAGACAGCCTGATGCGCATCTTCGCCTCCGACCGGGTGAAGAACTTCATGAAGGCCCTGGGCATGCAGTCCGGTGAAGCCATCGAGCACCGCATGGTCACCAACGCCATCGAAAAAGCCCAGCGCAAGGTCGAAGGCCGCAACTTCGATATTCGTAAGCAGCTGCTTGAATACGATGACGTGGCCAACGAACAGCGCAAGGTGATCTACCACATGCGCAACAGCCTGCTGGCCGCCGAAAACATTGGCGACACCATCGCCGAGTTCCGCCAGGAAGTGCTCGATGCCACCATCAGCCAGCACATTCCGCCGCAGTCGCTGCCTGAGCAGTGGGACGTTGCCGGCCTCGAGGCTTCGCTGGCCAGTGATTTCGCCATCAAGCTGCCGATCCAGCAGTGGCTCGACGAGGACGATCACCTCTACGAGGAAACGCTGCGCGAGAAGCTGATCGCCGAGATCACCAGCGCCTACAACGAGAAAGAGGACCAGGCTGGCGAAGACGCGCTGCGTACCTTCGAGAAGCAGATCCTGCTGCGTGTACTGGACGACCTGTGGAAAGACCACCTGTCGACCATGGACCACCTGCGTCACGGCATTCACCTGCGTGGTTACGCGCAGAAGAACCCGAAGCAGGAGTACAAGCGCGAGTCGTTCACCCTGTTCCAGGAACTGCTGGACTCGATCAAGCGCGACACCATCCGCGTGCTTTCGCACGTTCAGGTACGCCGCGAAGACCCGGTCGAAGAAGAAGCCCGCCTGCGCCGCGAAGCAGAGGAGCTGGCCAGCCGCATGCAGTTCCAGCACGCTGCCGCCCCTGGCCTGGAAAGCGAGCAAGTGGCTGAAGAAGGCGCCGAAGTGGCCGTGGCCGCCGCGCCTGTGCGTAATGATCTCAAGCTGGGCCGCAACGAGCCGTGCTGGTGTGGTTCGGGCAAGAAATTCAAGCACTGCCATGGTCAGATCGAGTGATCTGATCTCACCATTGGCTTGAGATCCCGGGGCTGCGTCGCAGCCCATCGCGACACAAGGCCGCTCCTACAGGAATCGCAACAACCCTGTAGGAGCGGCCTTGTGTCGCGAAAGGGGCGCAAAGCGCCCCCCAATTCCCCAAAATTTCTAGGAGCGCTCTAATGGCTGTTGGTCTTGGTCCTTTGCCCACCCTGCACCCGGTTCCCGGTTTCGAACTCGGCATCGCCTCGGCGGGCATCAAGCGCCCCGGGCGCAAGGATGTGGTGGTGATGCGCTGTGCCGAAGGCTCCAGCGTTGCCGGCGTGTTCACCCTCAACGCGTTCTGCGCCGCACCGGTGATCCTCTCCAAGCAGCGCGTGCAGGGCACCGTGCGCTACCTGCTGACCAACACCGGCAATGCCAACGCCGGCACCGGCGCCCCAGGCCTGGCCGCCGCTGAGCGCACCTGCGCCAAACTGGCCGAACTGACCGGCGTGCCTGCCGAGTCGGTACTGCCTTTCTCCACCGGCGTGATCGGTGAGCCGCTGCCAGTCGAGAAGATCGAAGGCGCGTTGCAGGCAGCCCTCGACAACCTGTCCGAGAACCACTGGGCCGAAGCCGCCACCGGCATCATGACCACCGACACCCTGCCCAAGGGTGCCAGCCGCCAGTTCCAGTTCGATGGCAAGACCATCACCGTCACCGGTATCAGCAAAGGCGCCGGCATGATCCGCCCGAACATGGCCACCATGCTCGGCTACATCGCCACCGACGCCAAGGTCGCACCGCAGGTGCTCAAAGACCTGATGCTCGACGGCGCCAACAAGTCGTTCAACCGCATCACCATCGACGGCGACACTTCGACCAACGACTGCTGCATGCTGATCGCCACCGGCAAGGCCGACGTGCCGGAAGTGACCGAGGCCCGCGGCGAGCTGTTCGAGGCGCTGAAAAAGGCCGTGTTCGAAGTGTGCATGGACGTGGCCCAGGCCATCGTGCGTGACGGCGAAGGCGCCACCAAGTTCGTCACCGTGCAAGTCAACGGCGGCGGCAACCACCAGGAATGCCTGGACGTCGGCTACGCCGTGGCCCACTCGCCGCTGATCAAGACCGCGCTGTTCGCTTCCGACCCGAACTGGGGCCGCATCCTCGCCGCGGTAGGCCGTGCCGGCGTGCCAGAGCTGAATGTCAGCCTGATCGACGTCTACCTCGACAACGTCTGCATCGCCAGCCAGGGCGGCCGCAGCCCGAGCTACACCGAGGCGCAGGGTTCTGCCGTGATGGCCCAGGAAGAGATCACCATCCGCATCGAGCTGGGCCGTGGCCAGTGCAGCGAAACCATCTGGACCACCGACCTGTCCCACGAGTACGTGAAGATCAACGCCGAATACCGCACCTGATCCAACCCATCGCGGGGCAAGCCCGCTCCCGCGATTTTCGGCGTGGGAGCGGGCTTGCCCCGCGATGCTCCCTCTGCCATGAAACATGGAGCCGCCCCATGAGCTATCACCTGATCATCGGCGACAAGATGTATTCCTCCTGGTCGCTGCGCGGCGCCCTGGCCCTCGAACTGGCCGGCGCGCCCTACCAAGAAACCCTGGTCAAACTCAACCAGCCCGACACCCGCCAACGCCTGCTGGCGTTTTCGGCCACCGGCAAGGTACCGCTGCTCAAGACCGAGCACGGCGTGATTGCCGACTCCCTGGCCATCGCCGAGTACCTCAACGAACAGCATCCTGACGCCAGGCTCTGGCCTGAAGACGTCGCCAGCCGCGCCCAGGCGCGTTCGGCCTGCGCGCAGATGCACAGCGGCTTCTTCGCCCTGCGCGGTGCCATGCCGTTCGATCTGTCCCGTGACCAGGCGCTGGAGAATATGCCGCTGGACGTGCAGGTCGATATCGACCGCATCGTCGCCCTGTGGTCCGAGTGCCGTCTGGTGGCCAAGGACCAAGGCCCGTTCCTGTTCGGCCGGCCGACCCTGGCCGATGCCTTCTTCGCCCCGGTGGCCGTGCGCCTTCGCACCTACCGCGTTGCAGTGCCCGCTGAAGCTGCGGCCTACATCGAAACCATTTACCAGTGGCCGGCCTTCCAGGCCTGGCAGCAGGCTGGCCTGGCGGAGCGTGCAGGGTGAAGCGGATTCATGTAGTTGCCGCCGTCATCCGAGGCGCCGACGGGCGCATCCTGATCGCCCGCCGTGCCGATACCCAGCACCAGGGCGGCCTGTGGGAGTTTCCCGGCGGCAAGCTGGAGGAGGGCGAGGGCGTCGAGGCGGCGCTGGCCCGTGAGCTGCGCGAAGAGCTGGGTATCGAGGTCAGCCGTTCGCGGCCGTTGATCAAGGTCAGCCACGACTACCCGGACAAGCAGGTGCTGCTGGATGTGCGCGAGGTGGATGCCTTCACCGGCGAGCCCCATGGCGCGGAAGGCCAGCCGTTGGCCTGGGTGGCGCCCCGCGACCTGGGCCAGTACGACTTCCCTGAAGCCAACAAGCCGATCGTCGCCGCCGCGCGCCTGCCGGATCAATACCTGATCACGCCGGACGGGCTTGAGGTTCCGGAGCTGCTCAAGGGCATCCAGAAGGCGGTGGCCAATGGCATCAAGCTGATCCAGCTGCGCGCCCCGGACATGTACGACCCCAAGTACCGCGACGTTGCCGTGGATGCGGTCGGGCTGTGCGCCGGCAAGGCACAACTGATGCTCAAGGGGCCGTTGGAGTGGCTGGGCGACTTCCCGGCGGCCGGTTGGCACCTCACTGCGGCGCAACTGCGCAAGTACGCCGCCAAAGGCCGCCCGTTCCCGGAGAACCGCTGGCTGGCGGCGTCCTGCCACAGCGCCGAAGAGTTGGCGCTGGCCGAGCAGATGGGCGTGGATTTTGTCACCCTGTCGCCGGTGCAGGCGACCCAGACGCATCCGGATGCCACACCGCTCGGTTGGGATGAGGCGCAGCGCTTGATCGGTTCGGTCAGCCGCCCGGTGTTCCTGCTGGGTGGGGTCGGGGCGGGTGAGCGGGAGCGAGCATGGGAAGTTGGGGCACAAGGTGTTGCCGGGATCCGGGCGTTCTGGCCTGAGATCTGAGCGCGCTGGCAATCGCGGGGCAAGCCCGCTCCCACGCTAACGTGTGTAACTGGCGTGGGAGCGGGCTTGCCCCGCGATGCTTTTCAGGCCGGCTTTGTGGCTGCCTGCCAAAGCACCTCGGCTACACCCTGCCGCCGCCCGATGATCCGCGCCGCCACGAACAGCAGATCGGAAAGCCGGTTGATATACGCCAATCCCACCCCCTCCAGTGGCTCAACGGCATTCAACTGCTGACACCGCCGCTCTGCCGCCCGCGCCTGGCTGCGGCACACATGAGCCTGGGCCACCAGCGCCGAACCACCCGGCAGGATGAAGTTCTTCAACGGCCCCAATTCGTCGTTCCAGCGATCGATGGCCGCTTCCAGGCGCTCGACCTCAGCTGCGTTCAATGCCTGGTAGCTGGGCATGGCCAGCTCGCCACCCAGGTCGAACAAGCGGTGCTGACACGGCGCCAGCACCTCGACCAGCTCTTGCAAGCCGGCCTCGGCCAATCCGGCCAGCAACACCCCAAGCTGGCTGTTGAGGCTGTCCACCTCGCCGATCGCCTCGATCCGTGGATGGTCCTTGGGCACCCGGCGGCCATCGCCCAGGCCGGTTTCACCCTTGTCGCCGGTGCGGGTGTAGATCTTCGACAGGCGATAGCCCATGTCACGTCTCCGTTTTGGTGGTGGCCGGCTGGCCGAGGGGCAGGCGCAGGGTGAAGCAGGTGCCCTGGCCGGGCGTGGAGTGCACTTCCATCTGCCCTTTGTGGTTGTTGGTAATGATGAAGTACGAGACCGACAGCCCAAGGCCGGTGCCCTGGCCGATCTCCTTGGTGGTGAAGAATGGCTCGAAGGTGCGCTTGCGCACGGCTTCGGGCATGCCCACGCCATTGTCCTCCACCTGGATTTCCGCCCAGGGCGGGTTGAGCCGGGTGCGCAGGGTGATTCGCCCCGGCTCGCTGGGCTGCGGGCGCTGGTGGATGGCCTGGGCGGCGTTCTTCAGCAGGTTGAGCAGCACCTGCTCCAGCTCGTTGGCGGTGCCCGGCACAGCCCCGAGCTGCGGGTCGAACTGGCGGACGATGGCCTGGCCCTTGAAGTCGAAGCCGATGGCCAGGTCGAAGTCGTTGCCGGCGATTTCCACCGCCTGGTCGATCAGCGCCGGCAGGTCGCAGGGCGCCAACTGACGGTTGCTGAGGCGGCTGAAACTGAGCATGTGGGTGACGATCTTCGCCGCCCGGGCGCCGGCCTGCTGGATGCCGTCGAGCAGTTGCGGCACTTCGCGGCTGTCCAGGTAGCGGTTGATGGCCGGCAGGTCCAGGCCCAGTTCGGTGGCCTGTTCCTGGTTGCGTGGCAGCTCCGGCGACAGGCGCCGGCGGATGTTCTGCACGTTGTGCAGGATCGCTCCCAACGGGTTGTTGATCTCATGGGCCATGCCCGCAGCCAGGCCACCGACCGACAGCATCTTCTCCGACTGCACCATCATTTCTTCCAGCGACAGGCGCTGGGTGATGTCGTCGATACGGATCACCACGCCACGGCCGCCGCCGCCGGTCAGCGGGTAGAAGGTCAGGGCGTAGTGGCGCAGGTCGTCGCCCTTGGGCCAGGTGACCCGCTCGATTTTTGCCACCCGGTGCTTCTCGACGCTTTCCTTGAGCTGTGGCAAGAACGGCTTGAGCGGCGCGAAGGCCAGGAAGATCGGCTGGTTCAGCGCCTCGTCCAGCGGTGTGCCGGAAAGCACCGTGGCTTCGTGGTTCCACTGGGTGACGTAAAGCTGCTCGTCGAGGGCGATCAGCGCCGAAGGCATGGAGTCGATGATGCTGTTCAGGTAGTTCTGGAAACCCGTGAGTTTCTTTTCGATCTTGCTGCGCACCTGGACTTCCAGCTCCAGCTTGCGGTTGGTGTGGCGGGTTTCTTCCGCCAGGCCCTGGGCCTGGTCGTAGGCCTGCTGGAACTCGTCGCGGGCGCCCTTGAGCTGCTGCTCGCGGGCTTCGATGCGCGACAGCATGGTGTTGAACGCATCGGCCAGGCTGCCGATCTCGTCATCGTTGCCGCGCTGGGCCCGCAGGGCGTAGCTCTCTTCCCGGGTGACCTGGCGCGACAGTTCTTCGAGGTTGTTGATCGGCAGGGTGATCAAGCGCTTGATCTGCCGGGCGATGACCAGCCACAGCAGGATGCTGAATATCAGGATCGCCAGGCTGGCGGAGAGGGTGCCGGTGTAGAACGCCATCGGCAGCTCGCTGCTGGCCACCAGCAGCAGGTGCGCGGGCGGGTTGGCGTTGCGCGGCAGGCGGATCAGCTGGGTGCTGCGAAACTCCATCAGGCGCCAGCCGTCGATGTTGCGATAACGCTTGGGCAGGGTGAGGGCGTCGCCGTGCTGGAGCTGGGCGAGCATCTGCCCATCGCCACCGTAGATGGCCGCCGCGCGCAACGGCGAGTAGCTATCGAGCTCCTTGAGCAGGGCGCTGGCAGTCTCCGGTGAGTCGCCGGCCCGGGAGGACAGCTGCGGATTGGACACCAGCTTGCCGATGGTCTGCAGCGCCTGGGGCGCCATGCTTTCCTGGGTGATCCAGTAGGCGGCGCTGATGAACGCCAGGTTGGCGACCAGCAGGATGGTGACCAGCAGCACCAGCAGGGCCGCCAGCAGTTTCTGCCCGACCGGGAGGTTTTCCAGGCGTTGGCGCAGGCTCATGAGTCAGAGGGTATCCATGTCCGGTGGATGGGCCAGTCAGTCGCTGGGCAGGCCGCGGGCCTTCAGGCTATCGACCAGGCGCCGTTGCAGGTGTTCCAACTGCGGCACGCTTGCCCCGTGCCGGGCGGCGACGCGGCAGGCGTGACCGAGCAGGTAATGGACCTCGGTGCGCCGGCCATGACGGACATCCTGGTACATGGAAGAGTAGTTGGCGGCGGTGGCGAGGATCACCCGTTGCACTTCTTCCTTCAGGTCGTTGGCGGCCTCGGGCTGGCCGCAGCGCAGCAGCAGGTTGGCCAACTCGTCGCACAGCTGGTCGACTTCGGTCAGGTGCCCGAGCAGCCCGCCGTTGTGGCAGTCGTGCAGCACGGTCAACGGGTTGATGGCGCAGTTGAGCGCCAGTTTGCGCCACAACCGCGAAAGGATGTCGACGCTCCACTGGGCGGGAATACCGGCGTCGTGGAGGTCGTCGAACCACGCTGGCACGGCGGGGGTGAGCGGGTTGCCCAGCCAGTTGAAGCCATGGCCGGCGAAGCGCACCTGCCAGTCCGCTTCGCGGAACGCGCCCTCGGTGCTGGAGGCGAAGATGCAATGGGCATGGGGCACCTGGTCGGCCACCTCATCTTGGCTGCCCAGGCCGTTCTGCAGCAGCACCAGCTCGGCACCTTCGGCCAGCCGTGGGGCCAGGCGTGCCACGGCAGGGGCCGCGTCATAGGCCTTGCAGGCCACCAGTAAACGGTGGATCGGGCCGGTGGCATCGTGGGTTTCGCCGGGGATCGCGTAGAGGCTGCGGTGGTCCTGTTCGACCAGGGTCAGCCCGCCGACGGCCTGATAGGCCGCCAGGCGTTGCTCGTCGCGCAGGATCAGGCGGACCGCCTTGCCGGCGCGGGCCAGGCGGCAGGCCCAGAGGCTGCCGAGGCTACCGGCGCCGAGAATATGCCAGGTGCTGCTCATCTGCGTTTCGCAACCCGTTATAATGAGCCCGCATTTTAACCCCCTAACCCTGACGCGCTCCATCTTCAAGCTGAGCGCGCTGTTTTTTTATGGAGAACCGCCATGCCTTCGTTCGACGTGGTATCGGAACTGGACAAGCACGAAGTCACCAACGCCTTGGACAACGCGGTGAAGGAACTGGACCGCCGCTATGACCTCAAGGGCAAGGGCAGCTTCGAGTTCAAGGACAAGGAGCAGACCGTGCTGCTGACCGCCGAGGCCGAGTTCCAGCTCGAGGCGATGGTCGAAATCCTGCGTCTGGCCCTGGTCAAGCGCAAGATCGACGTCAAGTGCCTGGAAGTGAAGGACGCCTATCCCTCCGGCAAGGAAGTGAAGCAGGAAGCCAAGTTCCGCGAAGGCATCGACAAGGACCTGGCGAAGAAGATCGTGGCCCACATCAAGGACGCCAAGCTCAAGGTCCAGGCTTCGATCCAGGGTGAGCAGGTACGCGTCACCGGCAAGAAGCGTGACGACCTGCAGGAGGCGATCGCTGCGTTGCGCGCCAAGGAATTCGACATGCCGCTGCAGTTCAACAACTTCCGCGACTGATCGGACAGGGCAGGAACCTTGATGGCTCAATGATGTCCATCGGTTCCTGCGGTCGCTGCATGCTGTGCGGCCCGTTTCAATGTGTTTTTTGCCGCTTGGCATCAGGAGAAGATGACGATGGATTTGAATGCAGAGGTCGACCAACTGGTTCGCCAGTCGCAGACTTGGGTACCGCTGATCATGGAGTACGGCAGCCGTCTGCTGCTGGCCTTGCTGACGCTGGCGATCGGCTGGTGGATCATCAGCAGGGTCAGTGCTCGGCTGGGCAAACTGGTTGGCCTGAAGGCCGACGCGGCGTTGCAGGGCTTTATCAGCACCCTGGCCAACATCGTGCTGAAAGTCCTGTTGATGGTCAGCGTGGCGTCGATGATCGGCATCGAGACCACCTCGTTCGTCGCCGCCATCGGTGCCGCTGGCCTGGCTATCGGCCTGGCCTTGCAGGGCAGCCTGGCGAACTTCGCCGGGGGCGTGCTGATCCTGATGTTCCGCCCGTTCCGCATCGGCGACTGGATCGAAGCCCAGGGCGTCGCGGGCACCGTGGACAGCATCCAGATCTTCCACACCGTGCTGCGTACCGGTGATAACAAGACGGTGATCATGCCTAACGGCAGCCTGTCCAACGGCATCATCACCAACACCAACCGTCAGCCGACCCGCAAGGTGGTGTTCGACGTGGGTGTCGACTATGACGCCGACCTGCAGAAGGCCCGCAATGTGCTGCTGGAGCTGGCCCAGGACCCGCGTGTGCTGCAGGACCCGGCGCCGCAGGCGGTGGTGTCGACCCTGGGTGACAGTTCGATCACCGTGTCGCTGCGCATCTGGACCAAGACTGCCGACTACTGGGACGTGATGTTCATGCTCAACGAGCATGCCCGTGACCGACTCAAGGCCGAAGGGATCGACATTCCCTTTCCGCAGCGGGTGATCCGTGTGGTGCAGGAGACTGCCCTGCAATAAACCTGCTTCGACAGTCGGGGCCGCTGCGCGCCCCTTCGCGGGTAAACCCGCTCCCACAGGGTTCACGCTTAACCTGTGGGCGGGGGTTTCCCCGCGAAGGGACGCAAAGCGGCCCCGGTTTTTTCTGCCCCTTACACTTGCTCACAGCAATCCTCCGTCATTTCTGGCATATAGCCTGACCCCACCTGTTCCCACCTGATACTGATCATGAAACCACTGCTGTACATCACCCCCCTGCGAGCCTTGCTGTTCGGCCTGACCCTGGCGCTGTTCGAGCTGCTGACCTACCTGGCCAGCGATGCCGTGATGCCCGCCATGCCGGTCGTGGTCGGCGACCTGGACGCCAGTCCGCAATTCATCCCCCACGCCCTCAACCTGTACCTGCTGGGCGGGGTGGTGCTGCAATGGCTGATCGGCCCGCTCGCCGACCGTTACGGCCGGCGCCCGCTGCTGCTGACGGGCTGCCTGTTCTTCGGCGCGGCTTGCCTGGCGACGTTCTGGGTACATGACATCGGCCTGTTCAACCTGCTGCGCCTGCTGCAGGGCATCGGCCTGGGCTTTGTGGTCACGGTCAGCTACCCCGCCCTCAACGAGGCGTACAGCGAGGCCGACGCGGTGCGCATGATGGCGTTGCTGGCCAACATCGCCCTGCTGTCGCCGCTGCTCGGGCCGCTGGTGGGCACCTTGATGCTGCAGTGGCTGGACTGGCGCTGGCTGTTCGTGGCGTTCGCGGTCGGTGCGGTGCTGTGCTGGCTGCTGCTGTACCGCTTGATGCCGGAAACCCTGGGGGTGGAACGCCGCGACGGTTCACGCCTGCCGTTCACGCCGATCCACCTGCTGCCGCTGTTGGCCGGCTATGGTCAGTTGCTGGCCAACCGCCGGTTTGTCGCGGGCAGCGCGGCGCTGGGCCTGGTCGGGTTGCCGCTGATCGGCTGGATCGGCCTGTCGCCGGTGCTGCTGATCCACGACGAAGGCCTGAGCACGATGGACTACGCGCTGTGGCAGTTGCCGGTGTTCGCCGGGCTGATTCTCGGCAATCTGATCATCAACCGCATCGCCGACCGCTATCCGCTGCCGGCGCTGGTTCGCGGGGCCCTTTGGCCTTACCTGGCGGGCCTGTCGTTGATGGTCGCGGCGACCTGGTACTGGCCGACAGTTACCAGTGTGGTGGCCGGCATGTCGCTGTACGCGCTGGGGTTGGGTGTGGCCAACGCGGTGCTGTACCGCATGACGCTGTTCGCCAGCGAACAGAGCAAGGGGCTGGTGTCGGCGATGCTGGGGATGATCACCATCGCCTTGCTGGGGCTGGGGGGCGCTGTGTTGGCGATGCTCGGAGCGGGTGCCAGCCTGATGCACTTCGCCGTGGCGGCAGGCATTGCCGGGGCGCTGGCGCTGTGGCCGTTGTGGTTCGTGGTGGGCAGGCGCTCCGGGGAAGGGGCCGTGGCACAGTAGAAGCATCGCGGGGCAAGTCGCAGCGGCGCACCGCCGCTCCCACGCTTATAGGCTTATAGGCTTATAGGCTTATAGGCTTATAGGCTTATAGCGTGGGAGCGGGCTTGCCCCGCGATGAGGCCGTTGAAGGCCTAGTTCTGTTCAGCTGCCGGACTCTCCACCGGCACCGGCTTTCCCCGACCGGCTTCCTGCCGCCACTGCAGGGCGATCAGGATCAAGGTCGGCACGCCCAGCAGGGCAGTGATCAGGAAGAAGTCGTGGTAGCCGAACTTCTCCACCATCACCCCTGAATAGCCGCCGATCAGGCGCGGCAGCAGCAGCATGATCGAACTGAGCAGGGCATATTGCGTAGCCGAGAACTTCAGGTTGGTCAGGCTCGACAGGTAGGCGACGAACGCCGAGGTGGCCAGGCCCGAGCTGAAGTTGTCCAGCGAGATGGTCACCACCAGCATTTCCAGGTTCGGCCCCATGTCGGCCAGCATCAGGAACAGGATGTTGGTCGCCGCCGACGCCGCGCCGCCGATGAACAGGATCGGCAGGATGCCGAAGCGCACGATCAGCAGGCCGCCGGCACCGGCACCGACCAGGGTCATGATCAGGCCGAAGATCTTGCTGACGCTGGCGATCTGGTCCTTGGTAAAGCCCATGTCGATGTAGAACACGTTGGCCATCACGCCCATCACCGTGTCGGACATGCGGTAGGTGGCGATCAACCCGAGCAGCAGCAGGGCCTGCCAGCGGTAGCGGCTGATGAAGTCGTTGACCGGGGTGAGCACCGGGGCCAGGCCGCGACGGCCGAGGGACGACAGGCATGCCCAGCTCAGCAGTGCATAGAGCAGCAGGCGCAGGAAGGCGCGGTCTTCGAGCAGCAGGTCGAGCGGGGTGGCGTCGCCGAACAGCACACTGGCCCAGTCGGTGTTGAACATCTGGGTGAAACTGGCGGGTACCGAAACCAGCAGGATGATCAGTACGAACACCGACGCCAGCTGGTGCATCAGCCCGTAGCGCGCCGCCGACAACTGGGTACGCAGCGGTACCGGGGGTTCACGCATGATCAGCGTGGTGAACACCGCCGGCAGCATCAGCACGCCGAACAGCACGTAGGTACCAGTCCAGGCCTGATGCAGGTAGCTGAAGCCGGTGGAGCCGAACCACTCGGCAAAGAACAGTGCGCCGGCCGTGGCCAGCAGCGCGGCGACCCGGTAGCCGGCCATGTAGCTGGCGGCAAGCGCAGCCTGGCGCTGGTCGTCGGCGATTTCCAGGCGATAGGCATCGACGGCGATGTCCTGGGTAGCCGAGGCAAAGGCCACCAGCACCGCCAGCGCGACCAGCCATGACAGGTGTTTCTGCGGGTCGCAGAAGCCCATGCCGACCAGGCCCAGCACCACCAGCACCTGCGACAGCAGCAACCAGGAGCGGCGGCGGCCCATGCCGCCGAGCAGCGGCAGGCGCCATTGGTCGAGCAGGGGTGACCACACCCACTTGAAGGCATACGCCAGGCCGATCAGGCTGGCGTAACCGATGGTTTCGCGCGCCACACCCGCTTCGCGCAACCAGACCGACAGGGTCGAGAACACCAGCATGTACGGCAGGCCGGCGGCGAATCCGAGCAGCAGAAGTACCAAGGTTGACGGGCTGGCATAGGCAGCGAGCGCAGCGCGCCAGGTTTTACGGGGCATGGGCCAACATCTGCCTCAAGTTTGCGAAAACAAAGCGCGCACTCTAACCGCTGTGCTCCATCGGGCGCCAGCCATGGCGCGCCATATCCACACGATTATTGGCTACATTCACGCCTTCTGCGCGCAGACGGGCGCGCTGTTCGTCGCCGGATGGGGTGCCCAGGGCAAGGCTCAGGCGCCCCCCTGCGCCGAGCACTCGGTGCCACGGCAGGCGGGTGTCCGCAGGCAGTTGCCCGAGGGTACGGCCAACCCAGCGGGCCGCGCGGCCAAGGCCCGCCAGCTCGGCGAGCTGGCCGTAGCTGACCACCTTGCCCGGCGGGACTTGGCCGAGCACCGAATACAACGCCATTCGTCGGGCTTCGGCATCTTCCGGTGGTGGAGCAGAGATGGCAGACATCAGAGCCCCCTTGGCCTGTAGATGAAACCGGACGGATGGCAACGGCAAATAAGAGTGGAACTCATCGGCATGGTCTGGGTCTGTCCTTGCTCATGGCGTGGGCATCCGGATAATGCCCGGCTTTTTTCGGCAAATCGAATCCGTAGTCCACTTATGTACTCAAGAATCCTGCTCTGCTTCTTCGCTGTATCGCTTTGCACCTCGGCGCTGGCCGATACCGTGTGGATGAAGAACGGCGATCGACTCACTGGCAAGATCACCGTCTTCGATGGCGGCAAGTTGCTGCTGGAGACCTCGTACGGTGGTTCGATCGCCCTGGACTGGAAACAGGTCAAGACCCTTGAGAGCGACCAGGAATTGCTGGTCAAGCAGGACGCCTACAGCGGCGAGAAGGCCAAGTCACTCAAGGCTGCCGAACCGGGCAAGGTGACCTTGGCCAACGGTGATGCGCCCAAGACCGTGGAACTGGCCAGCATCGAGCAGATCATGAAGCCCCGGCCGCTGGTCGAGGACTTTCTGTGGAAGGGCAATGTCGACGTGGCGCTGGACTACAAGCGCGCCGAGAACGACACAGACGACTACGACGTCAGCTTCAAGACCTCCGCGCGCCACGGTCGCTGGCGGCACAACGCCGAAGGCGAATACAACCGCGAGAGCAAGGACGATGTCACCACCGCCAACAACTGGAGCGCGGAATATGCGCTCGACCGTTTCATCACCGAGAAATGGTTCTGGCAGGGGCGCCTGGAGTACAAGCGCGACCAGATCGAAGAGCTGGCGCGCCAGCGTACCGTCGGTACCGGCCCGGGCTACCAGTTCTGGGATGACGAGCTGGGGGCGTTCTCGTTGGGCTCGCTGATCAACCGCACCGATTACCAGTACCGTGACGGCGGCAAGGACAACTTCTATGCCGCGGCCGTGAAGTGGGACTACACCCGTTACCTGATCGGCAAGAAGGTGCAGTTCTTCACCAATGGTGAGGTAGGCAAGCCGTTTGGCGGCGTCGCCGACTACGCCCTGGATGCGGAAATGGGGCTGCGCTACAAGGTCACCGACTGGGCTTCGCTCAACCTCAAGGCGGAAAAGGACCTGATCAAGGGCACCGATGATCGCGATCTCGACAAGACTCGCTACACCGCTGGTTTCGGCGTGACCTGGTGAGGGCAGTTGCAAGTATCAAGCTTCAAGCTTCAAGAAGAACTGCGTCATCGAAATTGATTCGGACCTTGCTTTTTCTTGTTGCTTGTAGCTTATGACTTGCAACTGATCATCATTTGCCGAGGTCCTCGCTGTGAGTTCTAATGCCCTTCGCCCAGCCCGGGAACTGCTGCTAAAGGAGTACCGTGGCGTGCTCTCCACCCATTCCAAGTCGATGCCGGGCTTCCCGTTCGGCTCGGTGGTCCCCTACTGCCTGGACGCCGATGGGCACCCGGTCATTCTTATCAGCCGTATCGCCCAGCACACCCACAACTTGCAGAAGGACCCCAAGTGTTCACTGCTGGTGGGCGAACGTGAGGCTGAGGACGTGCAGGCAGTAGGGCGCCTGACGGTGATGGCCGAGGCGCACAAGCTCAGCGACGAGGCGGCCATTGAAGCTGCCGCCGCGCGCTACTACCGCTACTTCCCTGAGTCGGCGAACTACCACAAGGCCCACGATTTCGACTTCTGGGTGCTGCTGCCGGTGCGCCACCGCTACATCGGCGGTTTCGGCGCGATTCACTGGCTCGACCAGGTCACCCTGGCCAATCCTTTCGCCGGCGCTGCCGAGGCGAGCATGATCGAACACATGAACAGCGACCATGCCAATGCGATCGCCCACTATGTCGCGCTGAGCAGCCTGCCGAGCACGACAGCGGCTGAAATGGTCGGCATCGACAGCGAAGGCATGCACCTGCGCATCGGTCAGGCGGTGTACTGGCTGGCCTTCCCAACAACTTGTAATACCCCGACACAAGTCCGTGAAGCCCTGGTGCTGCTGGCCCGTGCCGAACAGTGGCCGACGGTGGCGCGCGCAGAGGGTTGAAAAAACGCCTGCACGCATCCATCTGATGCTCCTACAGGAAGATGTTCTTCCGTCGAGGAATTAGTAATGCGTGCCTTTTTACTGCTGTTTCTCCTTTTCCCTGTGCTGGAGCTGTTCGTCTTCGTCAAGGTCAGCGCGGCCATCGGTTTCTTCCCGGCGCTGCTGTTGATCATTGCTGGCTCCGCATTGGGGGTATTGGTGATGCGCGTAGCCGGCCTGGCGACCGCCCTGCGTGCCCGTGAGAGCCTGCAGCGTGGCGAGTTGCCCGCCGAAGAAATGTTCCAGGGGCTGATGATGGCGGTGGGTGGTGGCCTGCTGCTGCTGCCGGGCTTCATCAGTGACGTGCTGGGCCTGCTGTGCCTGCTGCCGTTCACCCGCCGCCTGGTGGCTGGCAAGCTGCGCCGCCGTGCCGAAGAGCAGGCCCTGCGCCAGCGGGCGTTCCAGGACGACCCGTTCCAGGCCCAGCCCCGTGATCCCGGCCATCGCCCCAATGTGATCGAAGGCGAGTACGAGCGCCGCGACAAGTAATTGCAATACCTCTGTAGGAGCGGCCTTGTGTCGCGAAAGGGCGGCGCAGCGGCCCCAGGATTTCGGCGTTGACGCAAAGATTGCTGGGGCCGCTACGCGGCCCTTTCGCGACACAAGGCCGCTCCTACAGGAACCTGCCGATTCAGGGGGCAGGGAGAGGCAGGTCCAATGAATCCCCTGATGAAAAAATTTCCGTATCAAGCCTTGTAATCGAATAAGGCGGCCTCATGTATGTGGTCACCGCAAGGTTTCTGGTGGTGACACCAGACATGACACAGGTGGTTCGCCCTTCGCGGGCCACCCCCGGCAACGCCGGACCGCATCAACCCGCCGGTGCTGACACCGGCCGATGAAAACCACTATTTGGGAGAGATCGACAATGAAGCTTCGTCCTCTGCATGACCGCGTCGTCATCCGTCGCAGCGAAGAAGAATCGAAAACCGCTGGCGGTATCGTCCTGCCGGGTTCGGCCGCTGAAAAACCGAACCGCGGCGAAGTCGTCGCCGTCGGCACCGGTCGCATCCTGGACAACGGCGAAGTTCGCGCGCTGGCCGTGAAAGTGGGTGACAAAGTGGTTTTCGGCCCTTACTCGGGCAGCAACACCGTGAAAGTCGATGGCGAAGACCTGCTGGTCATGGCCGAAAACGAAATCCTGGCCGTTGTCGAAGGCTGATTTCCCCGACTTCCCGTTACTCCAAAGAATTCCAAGGATTAAACGATCATGGCTGCTAAAGACGTAAAATTCGGCGATTCCGCCCGTAAGAAAATGCTGGTTGGTGTCAACGTTCTGGCTGACGCGGTAAAAGCGACCCTGGGCCCGAAAGGCCGCAACGTGGTCCTGGCCAAGAGCTTCGGCGCGCCGACCATCACCAAGGACGGCGTTTCCGTCGCCAAAGAAATCGAGCTGAAAGACGCCTTCGAAAACATGGGCGCCCAGCTGGTCAAGGAAGTTGCTTCCAAGGCCAACGACGCTGCCGGTGACGGCACCACCACCGCTACCGTCCTGGCTCAGGCCATCGTCAACGAAGGCCTGAAAGCCGTCGCTGCCGGCATGAACCCGATGGACCTCAAGCGCGGCATCGACAAGGCCACCGCCGCTGTTGTCGCCGAGCTGAAGAACCTGTCCAAGCCATGCGCCGATTCCAAGGCCATCGCCCAGGTCGGTACCATCTCCGCCAACTCCGACAACTCCATCGGTGAAATCATCGCCGAAGCCATGGAAAAAGTCGGTAAAGAAGGCGTGATCACCGTTGAAGAAGGCTCGGGCCTGGAAAACGAACTGTCCGTCGTAGAAGGCATGCAGTTCGACCGCGGCTACCTGTCGCCGTACTTCATCAACAAGCCGGACACCATGGTTGCCGAGCTGGAAGGCCCGCTGCTGCTGCTGGTCGACAAGAAGATCTCCAACATCCGCGAACTGCTGCCAGTACTGGAAGCCGTTGCCAAGTCCGGCCGTCCGCTGCTGATCGTTGCCGAAGACGTCGAAGGCGAAGCCCTGGCTACCCTGGTTGTCAACAACATGCGCGGCATCGTCAAGGTTGCTGCGGTCAAGGCACCGGGCTTCGGCGACCGCCGCAAGGCCATGCTGCAGGACATCGCCGTCCTGACCGGCGGCCAGGTCATCTCCGAAGAAATCGGCCTGTCCCTGGAAACCGCCACCCTGGAGCACCTGGGTAACGCCAAGCGCGTCATCCTGTCCAAGGAAAACACCACCATCATCGATGGTGCTGGCGCTGACACCGAGATCGAAGCCCGCGTCAAACAGATCCGTGCCCAGATCGAAGAAACCTCTTCGGACTACGACCGTGAGAAGCTGCAAGAGCGTCTGGCCAAACTGGCTGGCGGTGTTGCCGTGATCAAGGTCGGTGCAGGCACCGAAGTTGAAATGAAAGAGAAGAAAGCCCGCGTTGAAGACGCCCTGCACGCAACCCGCGCAGCCGTCGAAGAAGGCGTGGTGCCTGGCGGTGGTGTTGCCCTGGTGCGTGCCCTGTCGGCCATTGCTGACCTCAAAGGCGACAACGAAGACCAGAACGTCGGTATCGCCCTGCTGCGTCGCGCTGTCGAAGCCCCGCTGCGTCAGATCACTGCCAACGCCGGCGACGAGCCAAGCGTTGTCGCTGACAAGGTCAAGCAAGGTTCGGGCAACTACGGCTACAACGCCGCTACCGGCGAATACGGCGACATGATCGAGATGGGCATCCTGGACCCAGCCAAGGTTACCCGTTCGGCCCTGCAAGCTGCTGCTTCGATTGGCGGTCTGATGATCACCACCGAAGCCATGGTTGCCGACCTGCCGGAAGACAAGCCAGCTGCTGGCATGCCTGACATGGGCGGCATGGGTGGCATGGGCGGCATGATGTAAGCCAGCCTTACCCCCAGCTGTAATGAAAAGCCCCGCCTAGTGCGGGGCTTTTTGTTGCCGGTGGTGGCCTTATCGCGGGGCAAACCACCCACAAGAGGCCCCTGTGGCTGGGGCAGCGAGGTCGAGGTGGGAGCAACGGTCTTTGTTGGAGCGGCCTTGTGTCGCGAAAGGGCCGCAACGCGGCCCCAGGATTTCACCGTGAAAGCAGAAATCGCCGGGGCTGCTCTGCAGCCCTTTCGCGACCCAAGGCCGCTCCTACAGTGGACGTGCAAGTCCACAATGGCCGCGATGGGCCATCAAGCAACGCTGCGCTCGGCCACCGGTGCCGTCGCCATCCCCCGGCGATACAGCACCAGGTAGTAACAGCCCAACCCGATCAGCCAGCAGAACACCGCTGTCCAGATGTTGTGCGAGAGAAAGTGCGCACCCTGCATCATCCTGCCCACCGACAGCACCGACCCGGCCACGAACGCCAGCCCCAGCGCCGCCTTGGCCAGGCGCGGCCGGCGATCGCGCAGCACGAAGAACAGCGCAAACAGGCAGAACCCGGTCGCCGCATGGCCGCCCGGCCAGCACAGGCCAGCCTTGTCGGTAGCCGGGCGTGGCTCGAGCAGCTTGCTGTAGGTTTCGCTGCCGCCGAACTGGCTCAGGCTCCACGGGCACTGTACCTGGGTCAGTTGCTTGAGCGGGGTGACAAAGGCCGTGGACAGGCCCAGTGCCAGCACCAGGCAGCCCAGTTCACGACGCCAGCCGAACAGGCGTTGCCAGAAGAAGCTGGCGATGAACGCTGCGACCGCCACCAGGCTCAAGGCGATCACCACCTGCTTGACCCGGTCGTGCAGGATGGTCTCCAGCACGTAGCTGTGGCGCCCGATGAACTCCCCGGCAGCCCGGTCGAAGAACAGGTTGGCCAGGTCCATGTCTACCGATGTCCATTCCAGCAGGATCAACGTGACGATGGTAACGAAAGGGATGCCCAGGTAGAGCCACGGATTGATCGGGCGTGGGCGAATGGTTTCCTGCATGACAGCTCCAGGGGTGGAAAAAGACCGGGCATTGTCGGGTGCCCGCTATCCTGTGTCCGTGAAGGTTCGGTGAAAAAACTGTAAAGCTTGGTGAATTTTCCCGAGGGCTGGCACAGCGCGGGCGATGGCCTTAAGCTGCCGCCGAGCGAAGCGCGGTACAGGAGACCCCGATGCGTATTCTTTTGGTTGAAGACAACCGCGACATTCTTGCCAACCTGGCCGACTACCTGGGCATGAAAGGCTACACGGTGGACTGCGCCCAGGATGGCCTGTCGGGCCTGCACCTGGCCGCTACCGAGCATTACGACCTGATCGTGCTCGACATCATGCTCCCCGGCATCGACGGCTACACGCTGTGCAAGCGCCTGCGCGAGGATGCCCGCCGCGATACCCCGGTGATCATGCTGACCGCCCGCGACCAGCTGGATGATCGTCTGCAAGGCTTCCGCTCCGGTGCCGATGATTACCTGCTCAAGCCATTCGCCTTGTCCGAACTGGCCGCGCGCATCGAAGCGGTGCTGCGCCGGGCCCAGGGCGGCGGTCGCCGTACCTTGCAGGTGGCCGACCTGAGCTATGACCTCGACACGCTCGAAGTGACCCGCCAGGGCCGCCTGCTCAAGCTCAACCCGGTGGGCCTCAAGCTGCTCGCCGTGCTGATGCAGAAGAGCCCCCACGTGCTGCGCCGCGAAGTGCTGGAAGAGGCCCTGTGGGGCGATGATTGCCCCGACAGCGACAGCCTGCGCAGCCACGTCCATCAGCTGCGCCAGGTGATCGACAAACCGTTCGACAAACCCCTGCTGCATACCGTCCATGGCGTCGGCTATCGCCTCGCCGAGGGCCGCGATGGAGTTTAAGCAGAGCCTTGCCCAGCGCATCATCATCGCCTTTGCGTTGATGAGCGCGTTGGTGGCCGGGGCCTTTGCCTTCGGCATTGTCGCCACCGTGCACCTGGTCGAGGAACGCTTGATTTCCTCGGTGCTCGGCGGCGACCTGCAGCGTCTGTTGCGCATGGACAGCGTCAGCGACTGGAGCCACCGGCCGCGCCCGGACCAACTGTTCTACTTCAGCGGCGGGCGTGATGATTTCGAGCTGCCCAAGGACTTGCGGCATCTGGAACCAGGCTTCCATGAGGTGTTCCGCGACCAGTTGTCGTATCACGCGATGGTCGAGATCGTCGATGGCCGGCGCTATGTGCTGCTGCAGGACCAGAGCGATTTCGAGGAGCGTGAGCGGGTGCTGTTCGCCGTGGTGGTGGTGGGCTTCGTGCTCAGCCTGGCGCTGGCGGTGATCCTCGGTTGGGTGTTGGCGCGACGAGTGATGGCGCCGGTGATCCGCCTGGCTCGCCAGGTGCGTCATCGCGACCAGTTGCTCGGCCTGGCGCCACCGCTGGCGCCGGATTACGCGGCGGACGAGGTAGGGCAGCTGGCGGTGGCCTTCGACGATACCCTGGGCCGGTTGCGTGATGCGCTGACCCGTGAACGGCTGTTTACCAGCGACGTCAGTCATGAGTTGCGTACACCGTTGATGGTGCTGGCCACTTCGTGCGAGCTGCTGATTGAAAACCCTAACCTGGACAGCCGTGCGCGCAGCCAGGTCGAGCGCATCGCACGGGCCACCGAGGAGATGCGTGAGCTGGTCAAGACGTTCCTCATGCTGGCTCGCGCGCAACGTGATGAAGGCGCAATCGCCGCCCAGGCGACCTTGCGTGAAGTGGGTGATGATCTGACCGCCGTATGGCGTGACACCATCGAACAGAAGGGCCTGGCGCTTTACTACGATGGCCGGGTGAGCGCCGGCCCTACGCTGTACAACGCCACTTTCCTGCAATCGGTCATGGGCAACCTGTTGCGCAACGCCGCCCACTACACCGATGGCGGCTATATCCGCCTGAGCCTGGAGCCCAATGGGTTCAGTGTCGAGGATAGCGGGGTGGGTATCCCGGAGGAGCAGCGCGAAGCGATGTTCCGCCCGTTCGTGCGCGGTGACGAGCGCCGTGGCGAGGGGCTGGGCCTGGGGCTGTCGTTGGTGCAGCGGATCTGCGATGACCAGGGCTGGCGCGTCACCCTGAGCACCACGCAGCCCCACGGATGCCGTTTCCAGGTAGACCTGAGCCAGGGTAACAAGATAGTCGGTGAGGATCAGGACGAGCAGTAAGGTTCTGGATCCAAGTTAACGTCTTGTAACACCTGTTCTGTTTGATCACGGTTTTTTCACATCTGCATAACCTGATTCCTACGCGCACTTACCTAACGTGAGCGCATTGGAGTCAGGAGATGCTCGATGCGTAGCCCCATCAAACTCGAATTTTCCGAAAAGTACGATCGGGATCATGCCCGCGACTACTTCCTCAAACACCAGGATGGCTTGGCCAGGCGGCTGTCGCACAAGCGTGACGAGCAGATGGCCCGGCATGCCCTGGCCTTGGCCGGCGAGCCGGGCCTGGTCCTTGACCTGCCGTGCGGTGCCGGGCGCTTCTGGCCGCTGCTGGCGGAAAAGCCCAACCGTGTGATCATCGGCGCCGACAATTCCGCAGCGATGATAGAGACAGCCTGTGCCGCACAACCGCCAGAGGTGGTCGCACGGGTACGCCCTTTGCAAACTTCGGCCTTTGCCATTGACCTGCCTGACAACGCGGTGGATAGCATCTTTTGCATGCGCCTGTTCCACCACATCGGTGACCCGGCCCACCGCAAGACGATTCTTTCAGAATTTCAAAGGGTTAGCCGCGACAGTGTGATTCTGTCACTGTGGGTGGATGGCAACTTCAAGGCATGGCGGCGCAAGAAACTTGAAGCACGGCGCAGTGTCAGAGCCCAGCAGGACAGCTACCAGAACCGCTTTGTGTTACCGGCGGCTACAGTTGAAGAAGAATTTACGGCTGCAGGTTTCAGAATTCAGGAACGGCTCGACTTCTTGCCGTTCTACGCGATGTGGCGCGTATACGTTTTACGTAAGGGGTAGTGATTGATGGCGGCAGTGCAGAAAGCGTCAGGGCAGTTCGACTTCTACTGGCAGCAGCAGGGTGAGTGGGTCGAGGAACCCAATCAGCGGCGTGGCGGCGAAAGCGGCGTGCAACGCCTGTGCGATGCCAGCGGCCAACTGTTGTATGCCAAGCGCCAGGTTGGCCACATCTACCGCAGCCTGCTGCATCCGTTCGGTCGGCCCACGGTCTTGCGCGAACTCGATGCCTTGAACAGTTTCGAGCAGTTGGGTGTGCGTGTGCCACGTATCGTGTTTGCCGGCGCTGAGCGCGATGCCGATCACCAGTGGCGTGCGCTGTTGGTAAGCGAAGCGTTGGACGGTTTTGTCGACCTGGATACCTGGTACAGCGAAGGCGCTCGTGAACGTTATCCCCAGGCAGTCCATGAGCGGATGTTCAAGGACCTTGCCGACAACCTGGCGCGGATGCATCTGGGGCACTGGCAGCATGGCTGCCTCTACGGCAAGCATGTGTTCGTCAAGGTGATCGGGACCGGTGAGCAGGCCCGGGCTGAAGTGGCTTTGCTCGATCTGGAGAAGTGCCGGCGGCGAATCAGCTGCCAACGTGCGGCGTACAACGATTTGCGTCAGCTGCGGCGCCATTCGTCGATCACTGACGCGGAATGGCAGACCTTGCTCTATTTTTACCAGATGGCGTTTGGCAGCGCGGTCAAAGGGTTAGAGCAATGAAACTAGAAATCGCTCGAGCTTTGTTTCTTGTTGGGGCATTGGCGGTGACCACGGTGGCTGCGGCTGCCTGGGAGCAGCCGGGGCTGACGGTGTTCAGCAAGGCCGAGGTGGGTGGTTTGTGCCCGCTGCCGCGGGAGGCGAAGGTCGAGCAGGTGTCCGTTAAACCGGATCATGATTTTCTGCTGTTTCTGTTTGGGATGAGGCAGGGGCTGCGGCCGTTTGGTTGATTGGTTGTTTGGTTGTTTGATTTAGGCGCCAGAAGTTTTTGTGGACTTCTGGCGTTTTGGTGTTTGGTGTTTGGTGTTTGTGTTTGTGTTGAAAGTTGTATGCGCATTCATTTGTGATGCCGACGCGTAGTCACCTTTCCGCCCTTACGGCGGGTTACTTTTTTTCTTGGAAAAAAGTAACCAAAAACCGCTCGCTCCATTCATACGGCCCTCCGCTGCGCTCCGGGTCCC
>NZ_JBDJLM010000074.1:0-24726 GCF_039673365.1 Pseudomonas sp. TWI923
AAATTTTTTGGGGGGGCACGCCCGCACCTCTTTTTTCTGTTTTCCCCAAACCTTGGTGGGTGGGGGTTGCCCCCGCGATTTGGCCCGAACAGGCTATGCCTGGCGCAGGAATGGATAATCCGTATACCCCTCAGCCCCATTGGCATAGTCGAACTGCGCCCGGTGCGCGTTCAGCGGCGCCTGCTGCTGCAGCCGTTCGACCAAATCCGGGTTGGCAATGAACGCCCGGCCAAAGGCCACCGCATCGATCAACCCGCGTGCAAGCAAGTCTTCTGCTTTCTCGGCGGTGTAGGCGCCCGCAGCGACGATCACCCCGGGATAGGCAGCGCGGATCGCCTCTCGGAACTCATCGCGCAGCGGCTTGCCACCGGCCCAGTCCGGCTCGGACAGGTGCAGGTAGGCCAGGTTGCGCTTGGCCAGTTCGCCGATCAGGTACAGCCCCGCGGCTTCCTGATCTTCACCGTTATCGATGCCATTGAAACCGCCCAGCGGGAAGATGCGGATACCCACGCGCTCGGCGCTCCACTGGGCAATCGCGGCATCGACCGCTTCGAGCACGATGCGCGCACGGTTTTCCACGCTGCCGCCGTAACGGTCGTCGCGGGTGTTGGCGCTGGGGGTCAGGAACTGGTGCAGCAGGTAACCGTGGGCCGCATGCAGCTCAATGAAATCGAAGCCGGCTTCGCGGGCATTGGCCGCTGCCTGGCCAAAGTCGGCGACGATGCCGGCGATCTCGGCTTCGCTCAAGGCGCGTGGGGTCGAGGTGTCGACGCGGATGAGCTGGCTGTTCTCGTCGCGCAGCGTGGTGCGCGCATTGGCCGGCAAGGCAGAAGGCGCCACCGGCGCTTCGCCACCTGGTTGCAGCGAGGTGTGCGACACCCGCCCGGTGTGCCACACCTGCACTGCGCTGTGCCCGCCGCGCTGGTGGATGGCCTCGTTGACCTGGCGCCAGCCGGCGATCTGCTCGGCGGTGTGGATGCCGGGCGAACCGGAATAGCCCTTGGCCTGGAACGAGATCTGCGTGGCTTCGCTGATGATCAGCCCGGCGCTGGCCCGCTGGCCGTAGTACTCGGCCATCATCGCGGTCGGCACGTCGCCCGGCTCCAGGCTGCGCAGGCGGGTGAGGGGGGCCATGAAGACTCGGTTGGGCAGGGTCAGAGGGCCGATTTTGAGAGGTTCGAAGAGTTTCATTGGGGCTGCCATCGCAAGGTGTTTTCGATGGCGCGCACGATACCGAGATGATTGGGGAAAGGGGCTCCCGATACCCCGGCATGGCGCTCCCCAATGCTCGGCAAAGGCATCAAGGATGCAGTGTCGGCGCCATCATTCGTTCAAGCCCCGCGTAATCCTTGTGCCCCACCGGCACCAGCCCGGTGGCGTCCTGGGACGCCACGAACCCGGCCAATGCCTTGGGATCATCGAGCATCGCCCGGCGCAGGCGCTGCTTCAGCGCCGGGCACAGGCTGGCACTGAACACGTAGGGGTCGTAGCGGATTGGCGCCGAGCGCCACAGCACGCGCAGCTTTGCCGGGTCGATAGCGTGGCTGGCCAGGTAGGCGTCGGCCCGCTCGCTGGCGACAAAGGCGGCATCGACCCGCCCTTCGAGCAGCGCATCGAGCGCCTTGTCATGGTTGCCGGCGTACACCAGCGCCGCGAAGTAACGCGGCAGTGGAGTGCTGACCAGGGCGGCGAACTCGACGCTGGGCACCAGGCTGCCCGAAGTGCTGGCCGGGTCACTCAGCGCAACCCGCGTGCCGCGCACGGCGTTGAGGCTGCTCGGGCCGTCGGCGCGGGTCAGCAGCAGCGCCTGGTAATGGTTGCCCGCCGGGGTATAGGTGCCAGCGGCGAGGGTGTAGGTGGCGAACGGCTCGATGCGCCGGTCACGTTGGCGGGCGAGGATATAGGAGGCCGGCCCCAGCCGGGCGATGTCGGCGCCGCCGGACACGATGGCATCCACCACGCTTTCGTAGGAGGCACTGATCACCAGTTCCACCGGCACGCCGACGGCCTTGCTCAGGCGCTCGACCAGGGGCTGGTGCTCGCGGGTCATGGCTTCGACGTTTTTGATCGGGATCACCGCCAGGCGCAGGCTGTGGGGCGTGCAGTTGGCCAGCGCGGGGCCCGCCAGCAACTGCGCCAGCGCCAGGGCGCCGAGGGATTTCAGTACACGCATGCCTTGTCCTCGTTGCCGATGAAGGGGGGGTATTCGTGCAACTGGGCCGGCGACAGCGGCCGGCTGAAATGGTAGCCCTGGGCGATGTCGCAGCCGGCGAGTTTCAGGCACACCACCTGTTCGCGGGTCTCGACGCCTTCGGCCACCACTTCCAGGCCCAGGCGCTTGGCCAGGATGATGGTCGAAGACACGATCGGGCTGTCGTCGTAGCTGTTGCACAGCGGCGCGATCAGCGAGCGGTCGATCTTCAGCCTGGACAGCGGCAGTGCCTGCAGATGGGCAAACCCTGCATAGCCACGGCCGAAGTCGTCCAGGCTGATACCGATGCCGGCGGCGCGCAGGCGATGCAGGTGCTCCACCGCCGTGCCCTGGGGTTCGAGCACGGTGGTTTCGGTGATCTCCAGTTCCAGGCGCTGGGGGGCGATGCCGTAGTAATCGAGTTCGGCCAACAGCCGGGCGCTGAAGTCACCCTGGCGCAGTTGCAGCGCCGACACATTGACCGCCAGGTGCGCGGCCTGATCGCGCGCAGCCCAGCGTGCCAGCTCTTCGCAGGCCAGGCGCAGGACCTCCCAGCCCAGTTCGACGATGAACCCGCTGCGCTCGGCCAGGCCGATGAAACGGTCGGGGTAGAGCAGGCCGAATTGCGGATGGTCCCAGCGCACCAGCGCTTCGTAGCCCAGCACCTGCAAGGTGTCGAGGCGGATCTGCGGCTGAAAGTGCAGGACGAACTGGCGCTCGCCCAGGGCGCTGCCAAAGGCCTGCTCGAGGGTGAACGCCTGGATGTCGGAGAGGTTCAGCGACGGGTCGAAGAAGCGGTACTGGGCACGCCCGGCCTGCTTGGCCGAATACATGGCGGCGTCGGCGCAGCGGATCAGCGCGTCGATGTCCTGGCCGTCGCGGGGGCAGATGCTCACGCCCACGCTGGGGCTGGTGTTGACCTCCTGGCCGTCGAGGGCGTAGGTGGCCGAGAGTTTCTCCACCAGGGCGCGCACCCAGCCGTCGATCTGCTCCTCGCTGCGCTCGCCGGCCAGCAGCACCACGAACTCGTCGCCGCCAAAGCGCGAGGCCTCGTCGCCGGGCTCCAGCAGGCGCTGGATACGCCCGGCCACGGCCTGCAACAGCAGGTCGCCGATCTTGTGCCCGAGGGAGTCGTTGATCGACTTGAAGCGGTCCATGTCGATGAACAGGATGGCCAGCAACCGGCGCTTGCCGCGCTGGCGGGTGAGCGCCTGGGCGGCCACTTCGACGAACTGGCGGCGATTGTGCAGGCCGCTCAAGTGGTCGGTGGCGGCGGCATGGCTGCTGCGCCGGTGCTCGTCTTCCAGGCGGCCGATCAGTTGCTGGTTGACCTGCTGCGCGTACTCGAGCTCGGTGAAGGCCTCCTGGCGTTTGTGCAGCAGGCGCAGGCCCCAGGCCAGGCTGGTGAGGATCAGCAGGGTCATGCTCAGGTTCAGCCAGAACTGGCGATTGGTGGTGCGGCTGGCGGAGGCGAGGATTTCGTCCTGGCGCTGGCTGACCATCACGCTGAAACCGCGCTCGGGCATGCGCCGATACAGGCTCTGGAAGGCGCCGTCGAGGCTGTACTGGGTGAGCTGGCCGGCGTCTTCGCCGCTGCCCGGCAGCCCAGGTACCAAAGTCTGGCCGGCCACCACCACGCCGCTGCTGTCGATGCGCAGACGCTCCTGGCCGTCGTCCTGCAGCAGGCGCACCAGACCGCTGCGGCCCAGGTCGATGTGCTGGAACAGTACCGCCAGGTAGCCGATGTCCAACTGCACCACGAGGATGTTGTCGATCTCGCGGCCCGGCAGGTCGGTCAGTGGCAGCAGGAACGGCAGGCGCCAGTTGGGCAGGGTGCTGTTGCCCGCAGGCTGGGCGCGGGGCAGGAAGGCCTTGAAGCCGTACTGCCCGACATGCCGCTTGAGCTGGTCGAGCCAGGCCTCGGGCAGTTGCCCGGGCTCGTCGGCATGGCTGGAGGAGAGCAGCCGGCCATGGCGGTCGTACAGGCTCATGCGCTTGAACACCGGGTCTTCGGCCAGCAGCCGGGCCAGGCTCAGGTTGCCCTGGCGCAGGCGCTTCATGTCGTCCTGGGTAACGCGGCCCACGGCCTGGGCACGGTCCACCAGCTGACGCAGGTTTTCGCCGACGATACTTGCCAGGTTCAGATGTTCGGCAGCTTTTGCCGACAGTGCATCCTGGCGCGTGGCGGCTTTCTGGTTGATGTGCAGCCCCCAGAGGAAGGTCAGGGTGACGGCGCACAGCATCAACAGCAGCAGCGGCAACAGCCCTGCGGATGAGAGAGAACGGCGGATCACTGCTGGTTTTCCCCTGCCCTGGGTGAGCGCTGAAAAATACGACAGAAAGATGACAGGCTAATGACTGGTGGCACATTGCCTCATTCCAGTCATGGGACCTGTAGGAGCGGCCTTGTGCCGCGAAAGGGCTGCGCAGCGGCCCCATGGATTTTGTGGCGAACCAAAAATCCGGGGGCCGCGCTGCGGCCCTTTCGCGGCACAAGGCCGCTCCTACAAAAACCGCGAATCCTGGCCCTTGCCGCGACAAGTTGTCTGCTTGACTTCAAGCGATGTAACAAGAGTTGTATCTTGACTTGATAGTCAATTTTTGTGATCGTGCGCGCCCTTCGCGCTTCACAAGCACCAGAACAAAGCATGGGCAGCGCCTGACTGCCCAGAGGATCAACCATGTCCAACCGTGAAATTTCCCGGCGTTCGTTCCTGCAAGGCGGGCTGATCGCCGGTGTCGGCGTGACCATGGCGCCGCTTGGCAGCCAGGCCTTCGCCGCCCTGATGGAAGACCGCGTCACCACCTCACCGCAAAAGTGGATGAACCACGACGGCAAGGCGCGCTTCCGTAACGACGCGCTGTCCAAGGTGTGCGGCAACAAGGTGTTCGCCCGTGACATCCGCGCCAAGGACATGCCCGGCTGGCCGCAGCAGCAGGGCCACGCCATGCTGCTCAAGGCCACCAAGGCCGACCGCATCTACGCAGGCTACGACCTGTCGCTGCTGGGCGCCGAGCTGCAGCCGGACCGCATCGTCACCGCCGACGACCTGAAAAAGGACGGCATTGCCTGGCCCGAAGCCCACTCGCCGGACCCGCTGCTGCCCCCCGGCCAGGTGCCGATGTTCATCGGCCACCCGGTGGCGATCCTCATCTGGAACGACTTCGAGCGCTTTCGCAAGGCCAAGCTCAAGCTGCAGTTCAACGACCAGGCCATCCGCTACGGCGCCCAGGCCCCGCTGTACCAGCGCGACCCTTACGGCAGCTTCCGCTTCGTGCGCGTGGGCGGCAACACGCCGTTCGACGAGGACGAATACTCGAGCCTGAAGAACACCATGCTGTTCCCCACCATCCTCGCCCGCAAACCGGTGTGGACCGCCGAGCCCAAGCAGCACGGCAACCTCACCGAGCAGGGGATGTTCTACGCCCAGCGCATCGACGAGCAGCTCAAGCAGCCGCCGGAAAACTGGCTGCTGTTCGACGAGCGCTACAAGACCCCGTCGATCGAGCCGGCGGCGCTGGAGCCGGACAACGGCAACGGCTGGTACGACCCGGCTACCGGCACCCTGCATTTCGTCGTGGCCACCCAGTGCCCGTTCGAAGTGGCGCAGGAATGCGTGCACATGATCAAGCCGTCGCGCTTCGGCCTGAAGAACCTGAACATGCACCCCGGCTACACCGTGGGCTACGGCTCCAAGGACAACAACATCTTCGTGTTCTACGCCGCCGTCGCTGCCTTGTACGGCGCGGGCGTGCCGATCCGCCTGGCCAACGACCGCTACGAGCAGTTCCAGAGCGGCATCAAGCGCCACCCGTTCGACATCCGCTACCAACTGGCGGTGGACAAGAACGACCTGAGCTTCAAGATCTTCCGCGCCGACATGAGCGTCGACGGCGGCGGGCGCATCAACTACAGCCCGTCGGTGGCGGCAGTGGGTGCCACCGCGGCGCAGTCGATCTACTACATGCCGCAGAACGACTTGTCCGTCACCGCCTACCACTCCCGTGGTGTCGAGGCTGGTTCCATGCGCGGCTACGGCACCCTGCAGAGCATGGCCGCCACCGAGATGATGGTCGATGAGATTGCCGACCGCCTGGGTGTCGATGCCATCGAGCTGCGGCGCAAGAACGCGCTCAAGTCGGGCATGAAGAATACCCAGGGTGCGGTCCCGGCCGGTGCCCTGCGCCTGCACGAGATCCTCGACAAGGCCAGCGCCCATGAGTGGTGGAAAAACCGCCATGAGCGCAAGCGAGCCATGGACGCCAAGGACCACGACAACTGGTATGGCGTGGGCTTTGCCATCACCCAGAAAGACTTTGGCACCGGCTCGGAAGCGCCGATGGCGGCGGTGGAGTTCACGGCCGACGGCCAGATCACCCTGCGCCACATCGGTACCGAACTGGGCACCGGCATGTCGACCTCCCAGGCCCTGGTGGTCAGTGACTTTCTCGGCCGCGTTGCCGACCAGGTGCAGACCGCCCAGACCGAATGGCCAGAGCTGCAACTGAGCACCAGCGGCAACCCCTACCTGATCAGCCAGGCCGAGCAGGACGCCGCGCTACGCAACCCGCGCTGGGTCGGCAAGCTGGCGTCGCCGTCGTCGGCGACCAACTCGGCGTTCTACTTCAGCCACGCCACCCGCGAAGCGGCCCGCGTGCTGTTCAACCACGGCCTGTGGCCGGCGGCCATGGCCCTGTGGCGCCAGGGCCCTTATGGCGGCCAGGCCAACCCGCTGGTGGTGCGCCGCGAGAACGCGGTGTGGGTCAACGGTGAACTGACCGGTAACGGCCTGGCACCGATTCCGTTCGCCACGCTGGCCAGGAAGGCCCATGAAATGGGCCTGGTCACCGGCGTCAGCGTGCACGGCTTCAACCGTTGGAGCTGGGCCGAGGCCGACTTCGTCATCGACGGCGTGCGCGAGCGCCTGCCGCTCGATGCCCTGGCGGTCAAGTACGGCGACGGCGCGGTGAACGCCAAGAAAGCGCAGATGAACAGCGCCGGCTTCCACCTGCTCGACCGGCAGAACGCCATGTACCCGGCGACCCAGCTGAACAACGCCATGGTCACCTACTACAGCCCGGTGGCGACCATCGTCGAAGTGAAGGTGAACAAGGGCAGTGGCGAGGTGAGCGTGCTCAACCACCACAGCTGGGTCGAGTGCGGCCGGGTGCTGGTGCCCGAGCTGGTCAAGGGCCAGCTCGAAGGCGGCATCGCCATGGGTATCGGCCACGCGTTGCTGGAAGAAATGCCCTTGTACGAGGGTGGCCCGGGTGAGGGCGACTGGAACTTCAACCGCTACCGCCTGCCGATGGCCAAGCATGTGGCGGTGTGGCAGCAGACCTCGGAAATCCTGCCGCCGTTGTCGCCCACCGACCCGTCCAAGGGCATCGCCGAAGTGGTGATGATCCCGGTGGTCGGCGCCATCGGCAACGCCGTGGCCCATGCCATCGGCAAGCGTGTCCGCGACCTGCCCATCACCCCCGCCCGCGTCAAGGAGGCCCTCAATGGCTGACCGCAAGCTGCAACTGACCCTCAACGGTCAACCTGTCGTCACCGAAGTGGTCCCCGATGACCTGGCGATGCTCGACTATCTGCACGAATACCAGAACCTCACCGGCTCGCGCCTGGGCTGCGGCCAGGGCATCTGCCATGCCTGCGTGGTGATCGTCGACAACCCCGACGGCACCAGCGAGGAAGTGCGCACCTGCATCACCGGCGCGCATTACTTCGAGGGCAAGAAGGTGCGCACCATCGAAGGCCACGCCAAGCGCGACGAGGCCGGCAACCTCACCGAGCTGAACCCGATCCAGCAGAAGTTCGTCGACCGCTTCGCTTTCCAGTGCAGCTACTGCGCCCCAGGCTTCGTCAACGCCGCCACCGTGCTGGTGGAGAAGGCGCAGCGCAAGCCGCTGAAAAAGAGCGAGCTGGAAGACGCCATCGAAGCCAGCCTCGGCCACCATGTGTGCCGCTGCACCGGCTACGTGCGCTACTACGAGGCCACCCGCGATGTGCTGGGCGACCTCGGCCTGGTCAAGGAGGGCTGAGCATGACCCGTGTTTTCAATGGCCTGGCCCTGGCTGTAGGCCTGGTGCTGGCGTGCGGCGCGCAGGCGGCGGATGAGCAACTGGTCAAGCGCGGCGAATACCTCGCCCGCGCGGCCGACTGCATGGCCTGCCACACGGCCGAGGGCGGCGCGCCCTATGCCGGCGGCCTGCCGATCCATTCGCCGTTCGGTACCATCTACGGCACCAACATCACCCCGGACAAGCAGTACGGCATCGGCAACTACAGCACCGACGAATTCTTCGCCGCCCTGACCGAGGGCAAGCGCAAGGATGGCGCCAACCTGTACCCGGCCATGCCCTACACCTCGTACCACCTGGTCAAGCGTGAGGACTCGGACGCCATCCACGCTTACCTGATGACCGTGGCACCGATCAATCGCCCGGCACCGCAAACCAGCCTGAGCTTCCCGTTCAACGTGCGCACCGGCCTGATGGGCTGGAACATGCTCTATGGCAAGAGCGTGCAACTGGAAGAGGGCAAGGGCAACAGCGAAGCCTGGAAGCGCGGCCAGTACATGGTCGAAGTGCTCGGCCACTGTGGCGAATGCCATACCCCGCGCAACCCGATTGGCGCGCTGCAGCAGGACAAGCGCCTGACCGGCGGCCTGCTGCTGGGCTACCTGGCGCCGAGCCTGCTGGCCAAGGACCTGGCCGAACGCGGCTGGAACCAGGCGGACCTGGCCACCTTCCTCAAGCACGGCATGAGTGCCCAGGGCAGCATGTTCAACGAGATGTACCCGGTGGTGCACCACAGCACCCAGCACCTGGAAGACAGCGACCTGTCGGCCATGGCCACCTACCTGCTGGGCGACCAGCCGCCGGCGGCCAAGGTGGTGCAGGCGGTGGCCCATGAAACCCTGGGCGAAAGCGCCAAGCGCGGTCGCCAGCAGTACCTCAACGTCTGCGCCGGCTGTCACGGCGTCGATGGCGAGGGCAAGCCACACATCGCCGTGGCCATGCAGGGCAACACCGTGCTGCGCCAGGCCGACTCGCGAAACCTGGTCAAGGCCATCGTCGACGGTATCCGCGAACAGCAGTTCACCGGCTTCGAGCGCATGCAGCCGATGCCGGGTTTCGCCGACAAGCTCGACGACCAGCAGCTGACCGACATGGTCAACTACCTGCGTGAAGCCTGGGGCGGTTTGCCGGGCGACCTGACCACCCAACAGCTGGCCCAGCTGAAGGCGGACTGACGTGCAGCATCTCGACCTGCAGGTGGTGCAACAGGCGGCGCAGTGGTCGCGTGACGGCTTGCGCGTATGGCTGTGCACCGTGCTCTGCACCTATGGCTCGGCGCCCCGCGCGCCGGGCTCGTTGCTGGCCGTGAGCGAGGGCGGGCACTGGGTGGGGTCGCTGTCCGGCGGTTGTGTCGAGGAGGACTTCCTCGAACGCGTCGCCGCCGGCGAGTTCGTCGATGCCGTTGCCGTCGTGCGCTATGGCGACGGCAGCGACACCCGTTCGAACATCCGCCTGCCCTGTGGCGGCATTCTCGATGTGCTGGTCGAGCACCTGCCGGGGGATTGCGACACCCAGGCTCACCTGGCGCAACTGGAGTCGGCGCTGCTGGGCCGGCGCCGGTTGTTGCGCGAGGTGAACCTGCGCAGCGGTACGCGCCAGTTGCACGACGATCAAAGCCAGGGGCCGCGGGTGGAGCAGGGCGAAGCCAGCGTGCGCCTGCGCGTTGGCGCCGCCCAGCGCCTGCTGCTGGCGGGGTATTCGAGCGTCGCGCACTTCTGCGCCGAGTTCGGCAAGGGCCTGGGCTTTGAGGTAGTGCTGTGTGATCCGCGTGACGAGGTAATGGACAACGTGGTGCTAGACGGGATAGAAATCCGCCGGGAACTGCCCTCGCTATTCATCGCCAACGGTGGCTGCCACCGCGACACGGCGGTGGTGGCGCTCACCCATGACCCGAAGATCGATGACCTGGCCATGCTCGAAGCCGTACAGACCGAAGCTTTCTATATAGGCGTGATGGGCTCACGCGCCACCTCGGAAAAACGCCGTGAACGCCTGCGCCGCATCGGCGGCCTCGGCGATGCCGAGATGGCCCGCATCCACGCGCCCATCGGCCTCAACCTGGGCAGCAAGACCCCAGCGGAAATCGCCCTGGCGGTGCTCGCCGATATCCTGCGGACCCGTAGCGGCATTGGCCGCGAGGCACTGTGACGGTCGTCGCGCTGGTACTGGCGGCGGGGCAGGGCTCGCGCTTTGGCGCGGACAAGCGCCGCGCCGTGCTTGGTGATGGCCGCAGCTTGTTGCAGCACAGCGTCGAGCGGGCCCTGGCGGTGTTCGACGAGGTGCGGGTGGTACTTCGCGACGGCGAGAGTGCCGACGTGCTGGGGTTGCCTGCCACTTGTTACATCGTCCCTAGCCCCGATGCGGGTTTGGGCATGGGGCACAGCCTGGCGGCCGGTGCTGCTTCGTTGAGCGACTGCGATGCTCAGGCGGCGGCCATCGTGCTGGGGGACATGCCCTGGATCTTGCCGCAAACCTACCGTCGCCTGGTCGAGGCGACGGATCCGGGAGCTATCGTGGTGCCGCGCTACCAGGGCCAGAACGGCCATCCGGTGCTGTTCGGCCATGATTATTGGCCTGAGCTGGCCAAGCTGTGCGGTGATGAAGGGGCGCGCTCGGTGCTGCAACGGCACCGTGATCGCGTAAGGGGGTTGGACGTGGACGACAGTGGGGTGTTGCGCGACGTCGATACACCTGCTGCGCTGGTTCAGGGCATTTCTCGATCGCTGTAGGAGCGGCCTTGTGCCGCGAAAGGGGCGCGCAGCGGCCCCAGGCTCTCGAATTACCTCTAGTATTGCTGGGGCTGCTGCGCAGCCCTTTCGCGGCACAAGGCCGCTCCTACAGAGGTTGCGACGTCGCATAGAATCACGCCACCGGTGAGGGCGAACCTTCAAACGCTCATCCGGTGGCCTCCTAGCAGGGACCCAATTACCCACCCCAGGCACAGGAGTACAGCAATGACTACCTCACCTGACGACAAACGCCCACAACGAGACCCGGCCGAAGACAACGCCTTCTTTCCCTCGCCGTATTCCCTCAGCCAGTTCACGTCCAGCAAGTCCGACCTCAGTGGCGCCAACTACCCAGCCCCTTATAAAGGCGGGCGCTGGAAAATCCTGCTGATCGGTGCCGATGAGCGCTACCTGCTCACCGACAACGGCACGCTGTTCTCCACCGGCAACCACCCGGTGGAAACCCTGCTGCCCATGTACCACCTGGACAAGGCCGGCTTCGCCTTCGACGTGGCCACCCTGTCGGGCAACCCGGTCAAGTTCGAATACTGGGCCATGCCCGGTGAAGACAAAGAGGTGCTGGGCCTATTCGGGCGCTACCGCAAGGCGTTCAAGCAACCACGCAAGCTGGCCGAGGTGCTCGAGGGCTCGCTGGCCGACTACATCGGTGTGTTCATCCCCGGTGGCCATGGCGCGCTGATCGGCCTGCCGCACAGCAAGGAAGTCGGGCAAGTGCTGCAATGGGCCGCCGACCACGACAAGTTCGTCATCAGCCTGTGCCACGGCCCGGCCGCGTTGCTGGCCGCCGGGCACCTGTACAAGGGCTACAAGATGTGTGCCTTCCCCGATGATCTGGATGCCAAGACCCCGGACATCGGCTACATGCCCGGCCACCTGACCTGGAAGTTCGGCGAGCGCCTCAAGGCCTGTGGCGTCGAAATCATCAACGACGGTATTTCCGGCGCCGTTCACCAGGACCGCAAGCTGCTCACCGGCGACAGCCCGCTGGCGGGCAATGCGCTGGGCAAACTGGCCGCCGCGGCGCTGCTCAAAGCTGCCAACGGCGGGTGATCGGCACGCTTGTCACTACAGTGGCGCCTTGGGCGGCTCAGCCCTCGTGCGCCACGCTCAACACCACCTTGCCGATGTGCCGGCCCGACTCCATCAATGCATGGGCCTGGCTGGCCGCCGCCAGCGGCAGGGTGGCGTGGATCAGCGGCTTGACCGCGCCACTGTGCACGTGGTGCCAGGCCTGAGCCTGCAGCTCGGCGAGAATCGCCGCCTTGTCGTCGGCACTGCGGGCACGCAGGGTCGAGCCGATATGGGTCAGGCGCTTGGTCAGCATGGGGAACAGGTTCACCTCGCTGGCCGGCCCTTTGATCACGCCGATCTGCACGATGCGCCCATCCATCGCGGCGGCCTGGAAGTTCCGCGCCACGTAGTCGCCGGCAATGATATCGACGATTACATCCACGCCCTTGCCCTGGGTGTGCAGCATCACCTGCTCGACGAAGTCTTCGCGGGTGTAGTCGATGGCCACATCAGCGCCCAGTTCAAGGCTGGCGGCCTGCTGGGCTGCGTCCTTGACCGTGGTGAAGATCTGCCTTGCACCAAAGGCCTTGGCCAGTTGGGTGGCGGTGGTGCCGATGCCCGAGGCGCCGCCATGGATCAGGATGCTGTCACCGGCCTTGAAACCGCCGCGCTGGAACAGGTTGACCCATACGGTCATGAAGGTTTCCGGCAGCGCCGCCGCTTCGATCATGCTCAGCCCCTGGGGCAGGTGCGCGGTGGTGCGCTCATCGGCCACGGCGTATTCGGCATAGCCGCCACCGGTTACCAGGGCCAGCACGGCATCGCCGAGGGCGAAGCGACTGACCTGTTCGCCCAGTGCCACCACCTTGCCTGCGATTTCCAGGCCGGGGATGTCCGAGGCACCGGCGGGTGGGTCGTACAGGCCCTTGCGTTGCAGCAGGTCCGGGCCGTTGACGCCGGCGGCGTGGACCTCGATCAGGACTTCGCGCGGGCCAGGCCGTGGCGTGTCGCGGGTGGTCGGCTGCAGGACCTGCGGGCCGCCGGGCTGGGTGATCTCGATGGCAGTCATGTGGCGGGGGAGGATGTGACGCATGGTGACCTCTGTCATTCTGAACAACGTGCCGCACAGGGTAGGCAACAACCTCCCGGCGGTCGCGCGGCGATTTTGCGGCGCACCGTTGCAGATTTTCTTCGAGGAACGCGCTGATGAATTGGGATGACGCACGCATGCTGCTGGCACTGAGCCGCGAACGCACCTTGCGCCGGGCGGCGCGGGTGCTGCGGGTCGATCAGGCCACGGTGGGGCGGCGGGTGGCGGCGCTGGAAGCCGACCTGGGCTCGACCCTGTTCCTGCGTACGCCCGCGGGTTATCAATTGACGGCCAGCGGCGAACTGGCGGCGGAACTGGCGCAGCAGATGGAGCGCGCGGCGCTGGAATTGGCCGCACGGCTGCAGGGCACCGACAACGAGCTGGCCGGGGAGGTGCGCATAGCGACCACCGATTCGCTGGCCTGCGACTTTGTCTTGCCGGCCCTGGCGCAGTTGCAGCAGAGCCATCCGCAGATCCGGGTGATCCTTGCCAGTGGCTCGGAGCTGGTCAACCTGTCCCAGCGCGAAACCGATATCGCCATCCGCAACCTGCGCCCCGACAACCCGGACCTGGTCCTGCGCAAGCTGGCCAGCTGGTCGCTGGGCCTGTTCGCCAGCGACAGCTATGTGCAGCGCTGTGGCGAGCCGGGCGAGGGCGAGGGTTTCAACGGTCATGAGCTGGTGGTCTACGAGCCGTATTGGCGCGGCAACCCGTCACCGACTTTGGTGGATGAGCCGATAGGCCAGGCGCGGGTGGCGCTGGCGGTGGGCTCGAACCTGATGTTGCGGCGGGCGATCGCCAGCGGTTTGGGTATCGGTGAAATCCCCATCGAGCTCGGCGAGCGCGACGGCCTGCGCCGGCTGTGGCCGGCCCGTGCGCGACGCAAGCCCTATGAGGTGTGGCTGGTCACCCATCAGGACTTGCGCCACACCGCACGGGTGCGGGTGGTGATCGAGGCGCTGGTACGTGCCTTCGCCATGCCATCGGCTGGCTGACGAAGGCACCTGTTCAACTGCGCACGAACGCCAGCAGATCGGCGTTGATGGTCTCGGCATGGGTGGTCGGCATGCCGTGGGGGTAGCCCTGGTAGAGCTTGAGCGTGCCGTTGCGCAGCAATTCGGCCGAGCGCACCCCAGCGTTTTCATAGGGGACGATCTGGTCGTCATCGCCATGCATCACCAGTACCGGGATGTCGATGCGCTTGAGGTCTTCGCTGAAGTCGGTCTGGGAGAAGGCGACGATGCCATCGTGGTGCGCCTTGGCGCTGCCCATCATGCCCTGGCGCCACCAGTTCAGGATCACCCCTTCGGCCGGTTTCGCCCCGGGCCGGTTGTAGCCGTAGAACGGCCCGGCGGGCACATCGTGGAAGAACTGCGCGCGGTTGGCCGCGACCTGGGCCTGGAAATCGTCGAACACCGATTTCGGCAGGCCGCCGGGGTTGCTCTCGGTCTGCACCATCAGCGGTGGCACCGCGCTGATCAGCACGGCCTTGGGCACCTTGTCCTGCGGATGGCGGGTGAGGTAGCGGACCACTTCGCCACCGCCGGTGGAATGCCCGACATGCACGGCGCCCTGGCTGCCCAGGTGGTTGACCACGGCTGCCACGTCGTCGGCGTAATGGTCCATGTCGTGGCCATCCCACACCTGGCTTGAGCGGCCATGGCCACGGCGGTCATGGGCGATCACCCGGTAGCCGCGTGCCAGGAAGTAGAGCAACTGGGCATCCCAGTCGTCAGCGCTGAGCGGCCAGCCGTGGTGGAAGTGAATGGCCTTGGCGTCCCGTGGCCCCCAGTCTTTGTAGAAGATTTCCACACCGTCTTTCGTCGTGACGTAGCCCATGATCGCTTCTCCTGTGTGATGAGCCTGCGCAGGCAGCCTGAGTTGTAAGGCCGTCGAACAACTGTAGGAGCAAACGGCGTTTGCCTATGACCTTCCGTCTTGTAATGAACCCCGCGCAGGTGCAGAATTCACGCCAATTACGTAATACGTACCACGCAACGAAGTATTGGAGACAGCATGGCCCGGGCCGGCATCAGCAAAGCGCAAGTTCAGCAGGCTCAGCAATCGCTGATGGCCAGGGGCGAGCATCCCACCATTGATGCAATACGTATCGAACTTGGTAATACCGGCTCTAAAACCACCATTCACCGGCACCTCAAATCCCTTGAGCAGCAGCCCGTCGGGCTGGCTGACAGCACCAGCCTGAGCGAGCCGCTGACGCGGCTGGTCGCGCAACTGGCGGCGCAACTGCAAAAAGAAGGGCAGGCGCGCATCGACGCGGCCGAGGCGCTGCACAACGAACAGTGCGCGCAGTTGCAGCTACAACTGCAGCTGAGCCAACGCGCATTGGCCGCTGCCCATCAGCAGCACCAGGTTCAGGCCAGTGCCTTGCAGGCCGAGTCGGACAAACTGGCCACCACCCAGGCCAGCCTGCAGGCGGAACTGTTGCGCAGCGCCAGCCTTGATCAGGCGCTCGGTGAGCTGCAACTGCGCCTGGCCGACAAGGACGCGCAAATTCGCTCGCTTGAAGACCAGCAGCGGCGTGTCGACACCCAGGTGCGGCAGTTGCAGGGCCAGTTGCAAACCCTGCAGCAGGGTGGCATCGCCCGTCAGGAAGAGCTGACCCGCCTGCACCGCGACAACGAACGCCTGCTGGCCGAGCAGCGCCAGGCGGTTGCGCAATGCACTCTGCTTGACGGCCAGCTGGAGCAACGCGATGCCCAGGTGCAGGGCTTGCGCGCGATCCTTGCCCAGGCCCAGGGTGCCGGCGAAGAACTGCGCCGTCAGTGCGCCGAGCGCGACCAGCAACTGGCCCAACTGCGCGCCATCCAGCAGGGGGCTGCACCCCCTGAGCTGCCACCGGGCAGGCTATAGTCATTGCCGTCGAGGGTTGGATGACAAGGGATCCAGATGTGCGCAGCCAGGAAGCAGACTGAGGAGGGCGCCTTTGCCGTGACCGGCGAGGGCCGTGCCGTGGCGTTGTTCCGCCTGGTGCTGGGTTTCATGGCCGTGGTGATGTTGGCCTTCATGCTGATCGAGGGCTGGCGGATCTGGCGCGATTACCGCCAGGCCTTTTTCAACGCCGAGAACGCGGTGACCAACCTGGCCCGGGCCACCGCCCAGCACGCCGAGGATGCCATCCGCCAGGTCGACGCCATTACCGCGGCGCTGGCCGAGCGCCTGGAAGGCGATGGCTTCGAGCACATCGACCGGCCGCGCCTGCATGCGTTGCTCAAGCAGCAGGTGCAGATCATGCCGCAACTGCACGGGTTGTTCGTCTACGCGCCGGACGGCAGCTGGGTGGTCACCGACCAGGACGTGGTGCCGGCCAATGCCAACAACGCCGACCGTGACTATTTCATCTACCACCGCACCCACGCCGACCGCCAGGTACGCATCGGCGAGGTGGTGCGCAGCCGCTCGACGAATGACCTGATCATCCCCATCTCGCGCCGCCTGGACTACCCTGACGGCCGCTTTGCCGGGGTGTTGCTGGGCACTATCAAGGTCGATTGGTTCGTGCGCTACTACGGCGACTTCAAGATCGACGAGCGCGGCGCCCTGGTGTTGGCCAAGCGCGACGGCACCATCCTCGTGCGCCGGCCATTCGTCGAGCAGGTGATAGGCCGCAGCCTGGCGGGCAGCGATATCTTCCGCAAATACCTGCCCTATGCCAGCGAAGGCGTGGCCGAGGCGGTGGCGGTGGTCGATGGCACTCCACGCTTGTATGGCTTTCGCGCGTTGTCGAGCTACCCGTTGGTGGTGGAGGCGGGGTTGTCCCGCGAGTCGATCATCGCGCCGTGGCGCCATGACATGCTCAAGTCGCTGGTGGTGCTGGTTTTGCTGTTGGTCGGGGTGGCCGGCTTTGGCTGGGTGGTGCTGCGTCAGTTACGCGAACGCATCGTCATCGAGCGGGCGTTGCACCAGGCACACCAGACGCTCAAGGCGCTGGCCCTCACCGACAGTTTGACCGGGCTGGGCAACCGCCGGCGGCTGGACGCGGTGCTGGAGCCGGAGCTGCGTCGGGCGCGTCGGCAGGGCTATGCGGTGGCGCTGGTGATGCTCGACCTCGACTATTTCAAAGCCTACAACGACCGCTATGGGCACCTGGCCGGCGATGAGTGCCTGCGGCGTTTTGGCGGGCTGTTGAAGCAAGTGCTCAAGCGCCCGGGCGACCTGGCGGTGCGCTATGGCGGCGAGGAGTTCACCCTGTTGCTGCCCAATACCGATGCCCAGGGCGCCAGCCAGATCGTCCAGGAAGTCCTGCAACTGCTGCGCCGCCAGGCCATCGAACACGCTGGCAGCCCGCTGGGGCAGGTGTCGGTCAGTGCCGGCATCGCCGTGGGGGCGCCCACCCTGGAGGCGGTGACACCAGAAAACCTGATGGCTGCGGCGGATGCGGCGCTGTATCAGGCCAAGCACCAGGGCAGGGACCGGTTTTGCCTGGCGGGCAGTGTGGAGGTCGGTGTGCAGCCCTGAGCGTCTAAACGGCTAGCCGCATGGCACAACGATCTTCAAGCCCATGCGCCCGTTCGCCTGCCAATATCGTTTTGAGGCGCTGATCCAGCGCTTTATCCCCCAGCCGTTCGAACCCATAACGCTGGTAGAACGGCCCATTCCACGGCACTTCGCCAAAGGTGGTCAGGGTCACTGCCTGCAGCCCGAGCTGGCGCGCCGCTGTTACCGCCCGATCCAGTAACTGCCGGCCAAGGCCTTGGCCCTGGGCGTCCTGGCGGACCGACAGCTCATCGATGTGCAGCACCGCGTCGACACGGTTGGCACACAGGAAACCCAATGGCCGGTCCTGCGCATCCACCGCCACCCAGCTGGTGCCCGCCAGGAAAAATTCGGCATGCGCTGCTTCATCCATGACCTCGCTGTCGGCCAGCCAGGCCAGTGTCGGGTACTGCCTGAACGCCTGGGCGGCGGAGCGTTCGATGGCGGGCAGCAGGGGGAGGTCGGTGGCGAGGGTGGGGCGAACGGTCATGGCAGGGGCTCGAGGTGGGTAGTGGGATTGTGCCTTAAAGCCAGAGGTGATCAAGATCGATGCTGGCCTGGGCCGGCCTAATCGCTGGCAAGCCAGCTCCCACAGGGTTATGCGATCGAGGTAGGCGCAACTGTATTTGTAGGAGCGGCCGTGCAAGTTCGTTGTGTGGGAGCTGGCTTGCCAGCGATTAGGCCTGTCGAGAGTACTTGCATTGTAATTGTTATAACGTAACATTTGTAGCTCTCACCGACCAAGGTCTCCCTCCGTGATCCGCAGAAACCCCTCCGGCCATCTCCCCGAAATCGCCGCCTCGGCCTACATCGACCACACCGCGATCATCTGCGGCAAGGTGATCATCCACGACAACGTGTTCGTTGGCCCCTACGCGGTGATCCGCGCCGACGAGGTGGATGCCAGCGGCGACATGCAGCCCATCGTCATCGGCGCCAACTCCAATATCCAGGATGGCGTGGTGATCCACTCCAAGTCCGGCGCCGCCGTGCGTATCGGCGAATTCAGCTCCATTGCCCATCGCTCCATCGTGCACGGCCCGTGCGAGGTCGGCGACCGGGTGTTCATCGGCTTCAACAGCGTGCTGTTCAACTGCAAGGTGGGTGACGGCAGCGTGGTGCGGCACAACTCGGTGGTCGATGGCCGCGACTTGCCGGCGCGTTTCTACGTGCCGCCCACCGAACACATCGGCCCGCACACCGACCTTGCCAGCTACCCGCCGGTGAGCGTTTCGGCCTCGGAGTTCTCCGAGGACGTGGCGCGCACCAACATCGACCTGGTGCAGGGCTACAAGGCCCTGCACAACGAGTTCTGAGCATGGACACGTTGCTGGTACGCAATGCCCGGCTGGTCAACGAGGGGCGTGAGTTCGACGCCGACTTGCTGGTGCGCCGCGGTCGCATCGAGCGGATCGACGCAAGCATCGACAACGTGCGCGCAGATCGGGAGATTGACGCCAAGGGCGCCTTCCTGCTGCCGGGGATGATCGACGACCAGGTGCATTTTCGCGAACCGGGCGCGCCGCACAAAGGCAGCATCGCCAGCGAGTCGCGGGCGGCGGTGGCCGGGGGCATCACCAGTTTCATGGACATGCCCAACACCAGCCCGCCGACCCTGACCCGCGAGGCCCTGGCCGACAAGCGGCGCCGGGCGGCGGCGGGGTCGCAGGCCAACTATGGCTTTCACTTCGGCGTCAGCCGCGACAACCTCGACACCATTGCCGCCCTCGACCCACGCGAGGTGGCCGGGATCAAGGTGTTCATGGGGGCGTCCACCGGCAACCTGCTGGTGGACGACCCGCAGGTGCTGGAAAAACTGTTCGTCTATGCGCCGACCATCGTCCTTGCCCATTGCGAACACACGCCCAGCATCCTCGACAACGAGGCCTGGTGGCGTGACCGACACGGCGAGTTCATCCCACCGGCCGCGCACCCGCTGATTCGCGATGCCGAGGCCTGCTATCGCTCGTCCAGCCTGGCCGTCGAGCTGGCCCGGCGCTTTGGCACCCGGCTGCACGTGCTGCACCTCACCACCGCGCGGGAGCTGGCATTATTCGAGCCCGGCCCGCTGGCCGGCAAGCGCATCACCGCCGAGGTGTGCCTGCACCACCTGCATTTCGACGACAGCGACTACGCCAGCCTCGGCCATCTGATCAAGTGCAACCCGGCGATCAAGACCGCCAGCGACCGCGAAGCGCTGCGCCGGGCGCTGGCCGAGGACCGCATCGACGTGATCGGCACCGACCATGCGCCGCACACGCTGGAGGAAAAGCGCCGAACCTACAGCCGCGCGCCGGCCGGCTTGCCGCTGGTGCAGCACGCGTTACCGGCGGCGCTGGAGCTGGTCAGCGAGGGGGCCTTGAGTTTGGCGCAGATGGTGCGCAAGACCAGCCACGCGGTGGCCGAGCTGTTCGCCATTCGTGAGCGAGGCTTCTTGCGTGAAGGGTATTGGGCCGACTTTGCCCTGGTAGAGCGCCTGGCTGTGCCGCGCCCGGTGGCGGCCGATCCAGTGCTGGCCCCTTGCGGCTGGACGCCGTTTGCGCAGCGCAGTTTTCACCATGTGGTGCGCAGCACGGTGGTCTCCGGGCAATTGGCTTGGCACGAGGGGCGGGTGCAGGACGGCTGCCAGGGGCTGCCATTGATGTTCGAGCGCTGACCGATTCTGGGGCTGCTGCGCAGCCCTTTCGCGGCACAAGGCCGCTCCTACAGTGGGACGCGATGCCCTGTAGGAGCGGCCTTGCGCCGCGAAAGGGGCGCACCGCGCCCCCCGAAATTCAACAGGAGTACACCAATGACCGAAGACGAACTGCTGCGCCAGCCTGTCAGCGCCTACATGAACGAACCTCAACGCCAATACTTCCGCAATCTGCTGCTGGCCGAACGCGACGCGCTGCAGGCCCGCATCGACAGTGAGTTTCGCGCCCTGCGCGAGCAGGAAGTGCACAGCGACCCGGCCGATATCGGCAGCGCCGAGGAAGAACGCCATTGGCAGCTACGCTCGCTGGAACGCGAAAAGAAGCTGCTGGACAAGATCGACCAGGCGCTGGAGCGCCTGGCCCGTGGCGAGTACGGCTGGTGCGAGGAAACCGGCGAGCCGATCGGCCTGCGCCGCCTGCTGCTGCGGCCCACCGCCAGCCTGAGCATCGAGGCCAAGGAGCGCCAGGAGCTGCGGGAGCGGCATCTGCGCCACGACGGTTAATCGCTGTTCAGCGCCAGGGCCTGCAGCTGCCAGCGCACCGAGCTCACGCCTTTCTCCAGGCTCACCCGGCTGACCAGGCGTTCCAGCGTGGCGGGCGCCTGCGGATTGCCCAACAGTTCGGCGCGCACTTCCAGGCGCGCCGGGTCGGCCAGGTCCTCACTGTGCAGCGACTGCAGGCGCAGGCCTGGGTCGCTGAGGCTGTGCAGCATCAGGCTGCGCACCTGGATCTCGTCCTCGGCGCGGCAGACGATGCGCACTTCGAAACGCTGCTCGACCTCGCTGGCCGGCACCACCTCCTGGCGGTCCAGGCGTTGGGCGATGTCACGCAGCAGGATATTGGCGCACAGCACCACCAGGCTGCCCAACGCGGCCTCCAGCAACAGGCCAAGGCTGCACAGCACCCCGACCGCGGCGGTGCACCAGAGGGTCGCGGCGGTGTTCAGGCCGCGTACGTTGAAGCCGTCGCGCATGATCACGCCACCGCCCAAAAAGCCGATGCCCGACACCACATAGGCGGCGATGCGCGAGGCATCGCTGGGGCTCATGCCCGGCACGGCCTGGGTCATCAGCACGAACAGGCAGGCGCCGGTGCTGACCAACGCGTTGGTGCGCAGGCCGGTCAGGCGCTGACGCAGTTGCCGCTCGGCGCCGATCAGCGCGCCGAGTACCAGGGCCACGCTCACGCGCAGCAGAAAGATTTTCCAATCCATAGCGAACCTCGTTCCACAGGCCTTGGCCCATGCAGGCGCCGCTTGCACGGCGGCGCGGGTGAAAACGGTGAATGCGCAGGACCACGGGCCGGCACGCCAACGAAGTGGCGGGGCGGGGAAGAGGAGGAAGGGTAGGTCGTCAAAGACCTGAGGAAACCACCGTCTACCGAGTGCGGCGAGACAGTGGCAGGGACACTGCCGGACTAGCTCGCCATGTGGGCCTGTCGCAAGCGACTGGGGCTACTGTCCAATGCAGGGGTCTCCTGTGCGGGGGATGCTTGAATGCGCGGCGGACCTTACGCCTTGAACCTGGCAGGGTCAAGGCTGGGCGCATGACAATTGTGTTACGGCGGGCGCGTGCAGGTGGGCGGCCTTCATGGAACATCGGCGTTGGGCAATGGTACCCTTGCGCTTTTCGTTGCCAACCCCCGGACCGTCCCATGCTGTTCAATCTCGCCGTGCTGTTCGGCACCCTGGTGGCCATGGAGGGCGTCGGCACGCTGGCCCACAAGTACGTCATGCATGGCTGGGGCTGGTGGCTGCACCGCTCGCACCATGAACCGCAGCTGGGCATGCTGGAAACCAATGACCTGTATCTTGTCGCCCTGGGCTTGATCGCCACGGCGCTGGTGGCACTGGGCAAGGCCGGGCACGCGCCTTTGCAGTGGGTGGGCGGCGGCGTGGCGGGGTATGGCGTGGCCTACGTGCTGGCCCATGACGGCTTTTTTCACCGGCATTGGCCACGGGCGCCGAAGCCGGTCAACCGTTACCTCAAGCGCCTGCATCGGGCGCATCAGTTGCACCATGCGGTGAAAGGCCGTCAGGGCAGTGTGTCGTTCGGGTTCTTCTATGCGCCGCCGTTGCGGATTTTGAAACAGCAGTTGAAGCGCCGGCAGCGCTGAGGGCCGCGAAGCGGCCCCAGGATCTCAGCGTGAAAGCAGAAATCGCCGGGGCTGCTCTGCAGCCCTATCGCGACACAAGGCCGCTCCTACAGTGGACGTGCAAAGTCCTTGGATCAGCTTACGGCCTTCTGCTCGGTAACCGTCTCCACTCCACGCCCCCGGCTCACCCACCAGCCAAAGGCCCCCGCGGTAAAGAACATGATCAGGCTGTAGATCGCCGCTGGCACTGCCATGGTCGCGTTGTTCAAAAGCGAAGGGCTCAGTGCCAGGGCAATGGCCAGGGTGCCGTTGTGGATGCCGATTTCCATGCCGATGGCGATCGCCTGGCGTTTCGGGATGCTCAGCAGCCGTGGCAGCCAGTAACCCACCCCCAGGCTGAGTACGTTGAACAGCAGCGCGGCGCCACCCACGATCGGTGCGTACTCGACCACCGTCTGCCAGTCCTTGGCCAGCGCCAGGACGATGGTGAAGGCCAAAAATAGCGCCGCCACCAGCTTCATCGGTTTCTCCATGCGCGCGGCAAAGCGCGGCGCCCAGTGGCGGATCAGCATGCCCAGCGCCACCGGCAGCAGGACAATGGCGAACACCTGCATCACCTTGGCGAATTGCAGCGGGATGGCTTGGTCCGACTCCATGAACCAGATCAGCGACAGGTTGACCAGCAGCGGCATGGTGAGGATGGCGATCAGCGAGTTCACGGCCGTGAGGGTGATGTTCAGGGCCACGTCGCCATGGGCCAGGTGGCTGAACAGGTTGGCGGTGGTACCGCCAGGGGAGGCGGCCAGCAGCATCAGGCCCACTGCGAGCGCCGACTCCAGGCCAAAGCCGTTGGCGATCAGGAAGCAGACCAGGGGCAGCAGCAGGATCTGGCAGGCCAGGCCGATGACCACGGGTTTGGGGTATTTCACCACCCGGGCAAAATCGGCCAGGGTCAGCGACAGGCCCAGGCCGAGCATGATGATGCCCAGGGCCAGTGGCAGGATTGCGGTGAGCAGCGGCGAGGCGGTCATGGGTGGTCTCTCGGGCGAAGGATCCCGAGCAGTCTAGGTGGCGGCTGAACGATAGCTAATCGCAAAGGGCCATACTTGGTAACCATTTATTACCAAAGCCACGGACACAGCGGCCCTGCGCCGCGTTGCGATGCTGCGCCTGGCGCAGTAGCATCTGCGTTTTGCCGAAGGATTAGCCTGTCATGCCGTTCCAGCAAGGTCTGCTTGCCACCCCGGTGCCGGCCCATGCCCGCCACCTGTTCTTCGCCCTCGATTGCCATGAGGCCTTGCCCACCGTGCTCGACCAGCTGATCGCCGAAGTCGATGGGCAGAGCCTGATCCTCTGCGTCGGCGCGCCGCTGGCCAAGGCCCTGGGCCGCGAAGTGCCGGGCCTGCGCAGCTTCCCGCAACTGGACGCCGTGGTGGAGAACCCGGCGACCCAGCACGCGCTGTGGTTGTGGCTACGCGGCGAGGAGCGCGGCGAGCTGTTCCTGCGTGCCCAGGCGCTGCAAGCGATGCTGGCGCCGGCGCTGCGCCTGGTCGATAGCGTCGATGGTTTCCTGCACCGCGGCGGGCATGACCTGACGGGGTACGAGGACGGTACGGAAAACCCGGTGGACCAGGACGCGGTCGATGCCGCCATCGTTCCAGGTGACGTACCTGGCCTGGCTGGCTCCAGCTTTGCCGCGTTCCAGTTGTGGAAGCATGACCTGAACTACTTCAAGGCGCTGCCGCAGGATGAGCAAGACAACATCATCGGGCGGCGCCTGAGCGACAACGAGGAGCTCGATGATGCGCCGGAGTCGGCGCACGTCAAGCGTACGGCCCAGGAGAGCTTCGAGCCCGAGGCGTTTGTCGTGCGGCGTTCGGTGGCTTGGGCCGATGAGCGTGGGGCGGGGCTGGCGTTTGTTGCGCTGGGGTATTCGCTGGATGCGTTCGAGGTGCAGTTGCGGCGTATGAGTGGGTTGGAGGATGGGGTGGTTGATGGGCTTTACCGCTTCAGCCGGCCTTTGAGTGGGGGTTATTACTGGTGTCCGCCGATGGGTGAGGCGGGGGCTGATTTGCGGGTTTTGTTGGGGTGATTCTGGTTGCCATTAGCCATTAGCCATTAGCCATTGGTTTGTTGGTTTGTTGGTTTGTTGGTTTGTTGGTTTTGAAAGTTGTATGCGCATTCATATGTGATGTCGACGCTTAGTCACCTTTCCGCCCTTACGGCGGGTTACTTTTTTTCTTGGAAAAAAGTAACCAAAAACCGCTCGCTCCATTCATACGGCCCTCCGCTGCGCTCCGGGTCCCTTCGCTC
>NZ_JBDJLM010000075.1:0-24221 GCF_039673365.1 Pseudomonas sp. TWI923
ACACAAGGCCGCTCCTACAGGCGATCGCATACCCCTGTAGGAGCGGCCTTGTGTCGCGATAGGGCTGCAAAGCAGCCCCAGTATTCTCAACCCATCCGCAAACCCAGACCCCCTTGGCATAAAACCTGCTCTCTACACCGGCCAACAGATGACAGTTGTGCGTCAATGGATAACATGTTAACAATTGACCCATAACAACAATGCCCGCGTGTGGAGGTTGCCATGCCCCAGCCCGTTTCCCACTGCAGCACCCAGCCCGAAGCCGACGGCCTGGACCGTTGGACCGCCGCCATGCAGCAGGTGTGCGGCCGTTTCCAGACCGAACTTGCGTTCAACCGAGCGCTGTTCATCGGCGAAATCGCCACCTTCAATCGTGCAGGTCTGGCCCTGGCCAACCTGCGCACCAATGCCGGTAATATCCGCCGCTTCGGCGACAACCCCGACCGTGACGACGACCAGCACTGTTTTCTGGTCAGCCAGCGCATGGGCTATTCGCGGATCACCCAGGGCGGTGTGAGCTTGCAACTGTCACCCGGCGATCTGCTGTTGATGGACTCGGTCGGTCCGTGCGAGATCACGCCGTTCGGGCTGATTGAGCACGTCTCGCTGTCACTGTCCCGCGAGCAGGTACGCAAGCACGTGACCGGACAAGGCGCCGCCTTCGGCAAGATCTCCTCGACCAACGCCTGCGGGCGCATGCTGCATTTGCTGATGGACCAGCTGTGCCGCGAAGAGGAAGACGCAGGCGGTGCGCAGGGCGATGCCCTGCAGTCGGCGTTCATTTCCCTGCTGGAGCCCGGTTTCGAGCGTGGCGAGCACAATGCCGCCGCGTTGGGCGGCGTGGGTGGCAGCAACCTGCGCGGTTATGTGCAAAAGGTAATCGACGAGTCGCTGGGCCAGCCCGGCCTGACGCCGGCCAACCTGGCCGAGCGCCTGAGCATCTCGGTGCGGCATCTGTACCGGGTGTTCGAAGAGGAGGGCGACAGTGTCTGCCGCTATATCCAGCGTTCACGGCTCAAGCGTAGTGCCGATGACCTGTCCAACCCGTTCCTCAAGCGCGAGTCGATCACCTCGATCGCGTTCAAGTGGGGATTCACCGATTCGGCGCATTTCAGCAGGGCGTTCAAGAAGCAGTTCGAGCAGTCGCCGAAGGATTTCCGGGCCATGGCCCTGATGGCGGGGCGTTAGGGTAAAAAGATCGCGGGGCAAGCCCGCTCCCACGCCAGTATCAACGTTTGTTAAAATGTGGGGGGGCGCCCCCCCCCCCCCCCCCATTTCTAAGGGGGGGGGGGGGGGGGGGGCCCCCCCCGCGATGGGGTCGATCAGGCGACAGCGAGGTAATGCTTGACGAAGGTCTCGCTCAACACTTCCCACAACACCGGCGTGCCCTTGTTCACGAACCAGGCATCGCCTGCCTTGTAACGGGTCACCTGGCCGGTGGATTCATCAGTCAGCTGGATCTCCCCGGTCACGATCACGGCCTGTTCGCTGAACGGGTAGACCATGCGGAACTTGCCCTGGGTGGTACCGAAGTAAGCGCTGCTGACCGGGTCGGTCGGCGCGCCGTGGGTCATCTTGCCGTAGCACTTGACCTCGCCTTCGAGGATGGTCGAGCCCAGGTCGGCAACGGTGCCCCAGGCATCGAGTTCGGACAATTGCACACCCTGGCGGACGGCGGTAAGGGTCATGGTGGTTCTCCTGGTCAGTTCAAAAAGGCTCAACGGCGGCCGTTGAAGAAGCCCGACAGCTGATGCACGGTTTTGCCGGCGGTCAGCAGCAGTGGGCGAATGTGGTCCTTGCCAAGGATGCGCGCGTGCTTGACCGAGCTGATCAGGTCGTAGCGGCTGGAGCCTTCGCTCATGCCTTCGGCGAGGATCTTGCAAATGATGTGGCTGGGGGTGACGCCAAAGCCCGAATAGCCCTGCACGTAGAAGGCGTTGGGGCGGTTGCTCAGGGTGCCGAGCTGCGGGAACAGGTTGGCGCTGGTGGCCATCGGGCCGCCCCAGGCGAGGTCGATGCGCACGTCCTTGAGGTACGGGAAGATCTTCAGCATCAGGTTGCGGTTCCACGCCTTGAGGTCTTTCGGGATGTGCTCCACGAAAGGCGTGGCGGCGCCGAACAGCAGGCGGTTCTCGCGGGTGACGCGGTAGTAGTCGATCACCGGGCGGATATCGCTGTAGGCGCCGCGGATCGGGCTGATGCGCTGGATCAGTTCATCCGACAGCGGTTCGGTCATCAGCTGGAAGGCGTAGGTGTTGACGGTGCGGGCGTGCAGCTCGGGTTCGAGCTTGTTGAGGAAGCTGTCGCAGGCCCACAGCAGTTTGCTGGCCTTGACCGAGCCACGGCCGGTGCGCACGGTGATGCGCTCACCGTAGTGCACCTCCAGCGCCGGGCTGTGCTCGAAGATCCGTGCGCCATGGCCCACCAGGGCCTGGGCTTCGCCGAGCAGCAGGTTGAGCGAGTGCACGTGGCCGCCGCCCATGTGCAGCAGGGCGCTGCTGTAAGCGTCGGAGCCGATGATCTGCTTGACCTCGGAGCCGCCCAGGAAGCGGATCTCATCCTTGCCGTTGATCGCCTTGAAGTCTTTCTCCCAGGCACGCAGGGTCTTTTCCTGGCGGGCGTTGAAGCCCATGTAGCCGTAGCCGTGGCAGAAGTCGGCGTCGATGGCGTAGCGGGCGATGCGGTCCTTGATGATGCCGGCGCCCAGCTCGCTGATCTCGAAGATCTCGCGCAGGCCCTGTTCGCCGACGCTGCTCTTGATCTTTTCCAGGTCGTGGCCGATGCCGGCCATGATCTGCCCGCCGTTGCGCCCGGTGCCGCCGAAGCCCAGGTAGCGGGCTTCGAGCACGACGACATTGGTGATGCCTTTTTCGGCCAGTTCCAGGGCCGTGTTGATGCCCGAGAAGCCGCCGCCGATCACTACCACATCGGCTTCGATGTCGGCTTCGAGGGTGGGGAAGCTGAGGTTGTATTTTTTGGTCGCGGTGTAATAGGTGGGCGTTTCGATGTTGATCATGGCGCAGCCTGGACAGTTGGAATTGTTAGGAAGCAGGGCTTGCACAAGCGCTGGCTGTGGCAGCTATTGGGCACCTAACGAGCGGTAGGTGTCTTGCCTGAGTGTGCCAGGGATTTGATTCTGTGTGACGGGGGGGATGTGGCAGGCTTAAGACCGTATATCGCCCGCTATGTGTATGCCGAAAGGGTTGTAGCGCTCTTGAGATCGAGCGCCGCCCGCGCGGCGCATCGCTGGCAAGCCAGCTCCCACATTTGTTTCGGGCCAGTCACTCCTGTGGCTTCATCGCTGTCCGCCTTGTTAGTACGACGCGATCTAGAGGTGGGCACCACTGGCGCCTCGCCTGACTTGAGACATGCGCCAAGGCGTGCAGCGGTACCTTCACAGGAGTAATTGGCCCGAAACAAATGTGGGAGCTGGCTTGCCAGCGATGCGCCGCGCGGGCGGCGCTCGATCTGATAGGCGCAGCACATCTATCGGCGAACCCTTTTGGGCTACCCCTTGCGAGGGTCAGTAAACCCCGCCTTGGGCAGCCGTATTCACCACACCTTCCTTGAATGTCCCCGCCAACCGCTGCAATCCGCGCATCAACACGGTGGTATCCACCCCTACAGCAACAAACGCAGCCCCCAGCTCGATATAGCGCCGCGCCAGTGCCTCGTCGGCACTGAGAATCCCCGCCGCCTTGCCGGCCCGGACAATCCGCACGATGGCGTCTTCGATAGCCGCCTGCACCTCGGGATGCCCCGGATTGCCCCGGTGCCCCATGGCCGCGCTCAGGTCCGCCGGCCCGATGAACACCCCATCCACACCATCAACGGCGCAGATTTGGTCCAGGTTTGCCAACCCCTCGCGGTTCTCGATCTGCACCAGCAGGCACACCTGCTCGTCGGCCAGGTCCAGGTAACCGGGGATGCTGTTCCAGCGCGAGGCCCGGGCCAGCGCACTGCCCACACCGCGCACACCGTACGGCGGGTAGCGCACCGCACGCACCAGCTGGCGAGCCTGCTCGGCGCTTTCGACCATGGGCACCAGCAAGGTCTGGGCACCGATATCGAGCAATTGCTTGATCAGCGCGGTATCGCCGACCACCGGCCGCACCACCGGCTGGCCGGGGTAGGGCGCCACGGCCTGCAACTGGCCGAGCAGGCTGCGCAGGTCGTTGGGCGCGTGTTCGCCGTCGAGCAGCAGCCAGTCGAAACCGGCGTTGGCCGCCAGTTCCGCGCAATACGGGTCGGCCAGGCCGAGCCACAGGCCGATCTGCGCCTGGCCGCTGCGCAGGCGTTGCTTGAAGGTGTTGATGGGCATGTCCATGGGCGGTCCTCAGACGAAACGGCAGGCAATCGAGCCGAGCTGGTCGTAGTCGACATGGAAGGTGTCGCCGGGGCGGGCAGCCACCGGGCGGGTGAAGGAGCCACCGAGGATGATCTGCCCGGCCTCAAGGCCCACGTCATAGGCGGCCAGTTTGTTGGCCAGCCAGGCAACGCCCTTGGCCGGATGGTTGAGCACGGCGGCGGACACCCCGGATTCCTCGATCACGCCATTGCGATAGAGCACCGCCGGCACCTTGCGCAGGTCGATGTCACCGGGCCGCACGGCGCGGCCGCCCATGACCACGCCGGCATTGGCGGCGTTGTCGGAGATGGTGTCGAACACCTTGCGGGTGGCACCGCTGTGCGGGTCGACCTGCTGGATCCGTGCGTCGATGATTTCCAGTGCCGGGATCACCCACTCGGTGGCGTCGAGCACATCGAACAGGCTGACGTTGGGGCCCTTGAGCGGCTTGCCGAGGATGAAGGCCAGCTCCACCTCGACCCGCGGCACGATGAAGCGCTCGAAGGGGATGTCGCTGCCTTCGTCGAACAGCATGTCGTCGAGCAGCGCGCCGAAGTCCGGTTCGGTGATGTTCGAGGAGACCTGCATGGCCCGTGAAGTCAGGCCGATCTTGTGGCCGACCAGCTTGCGACCGCTGGCGATCTTTTGCGCAACCCAGGCGCGCTGGATGGCGTAGGCGTCCTCGATGCTGATCGAGGGGTGCTCCAGGGAGAACTGACCAACCTGTTCGCGGCTGCGTTCAGCCTGGTCGAGGCGGGCGGCGGCTTGCTGGATGATGTGGGCGTCGAGCATTGAAGACCTCAGGAATTCCGGTTGAACAGGGGGTGCAGGCTGCTGTGCTTGGCGTCGTACACCTGGGCCTGGCTTTCGTCGATCTGCAGGGTCACGCCGACCGGGCGTTGTGCCAGCAGCGGGTCGAGGTGGCGGCGCAGCACGGCCAGCAGGTTGTCGCCGACCTGCTGGTGCACCGTGGCGCTGCGTCCGCTGCCCATGCGCAGGTTGGCGTAGACGAAGCCGTAGCTACCCTGGCCATCGGCGATCGCCGCGTGGGTGGCGGGGTAGGCCAGCACCCGGGTGCCACCGGTGGGGAACACTTGGCGGGCGTTTTCGTCGCGTTGTTCGAGCATGCAGTCGGCCAGGGCGCGGCACAGGCCGGGCATGTCGGCGTCGGCTTCAATGTCCGGGCTGTAGAGCAGGACCAGATGGGGCATGGCGCGCTCCTTACAGGCGGCTGGTGGAGGTGACGCCGGCCGGGTTGGAGGCCTGGGCGGCGGGGATGGTGCTGCCATCCTGCGGGGTGACCGGGAAGATCGCGTTGATCTGGCCGGTGCCGGACGAGCCGAAGTAGGGCGTGACCACTTCGGCTTTGCCGTCGTACTTCGACCAACCCAGGGCGCCGAGCAGCATGGCGGTGTCGTGCATGAAGCCTTCGCCGTGGCCCTTGACCGCGTACTCCGGCAGCATCGCGCAGAAGTCGGCCCAGTCGCCGTCCTGCCACATCTGCACCACGCGATGGTCGAGGGTTTCCAGGAACGGGCTCCACACCTTGGTGGCAAAGTCCGGGGCCTGGCCGTTCTGGGCGAAACGGTGGGACAGCGAGCCGCTGGCGAGGAAGGCCACGGTGCCGTCGTAGTGGTCCTCGACCGCCTTGCGCATCGCCCAGCCCAGACGGGCGCTGTCGTTGAGGTAATGCGAGGTGCACAGCGCCGAGACCGAGACCACCTTGAAGTGCTGGTCGGTGTTCATGTAGCGCATCGGCACCAGGGTGCCGTACTCCGGGGCGAGCGTGGTGGCGTCATGGGCCATGGTTTCCACGCCCAGGCGGTTGCATTCCTCGGCCAGGATGCGCCCGAGTTCCGGGTTGCCGGGGAAGCCGTAGTTCATGTTGGCGATGAAGTGCGGCAGCTCGTTGCTGGTGTACAGGCCTTCGAAGTGCGCTGCGCAGTTGATGTGGTAGTTGGCGTTGACCAGCCAGTGGGTGTCGAACACTACCAGGGTGTCGACGCCCAGTGCCCGGCAGCGCCGGCCGATTTCCAGGTGACCGTCGATGGCCGCCTGGCGAAAGCCTTGGCGCGGGCCGGGCAGTTCGGACAGGTACATCGAGGGTACGTGGGTGATCTTGGCGGCGAGAGCGAGTTTGCCCATGGGAATCTCCTGCTGAAGGTTGTTGTTCTAGGTGTCCATGGCGAGGGCTGTGCCCTCGATTCGCGGGTAAACCCGCTCCCACAGGTCCAGCGCGGGGCCTGTGGGTGCGGGTTTACCCGCGAAGGGCTGCAAGGCAGCCCAGCGCTTTAAAGCGTTACACCCCCCAGCGCGGAATGTGGTGGCTACCCATGGAAATACACACGTTCTTGATCTCGGCAAACACCTCGAAGCTGTACTGTCCCCCTTCGCGGCCTGTCCCGGAACCCTTCACCCCACCAAACGGCTGACGCAGGTCGCGCACGTTCTGGCTGTTGATGAACACCATACCGGCCTCGATGCCCCGGGCCAGACGATGTGCCTTGCCGATGTCCTGGGTCCAGATGTACGAGGCCAGGCCATATTCGGTGTCGTTGGCCAGTTGCAGCGCCTCGGCCTCGTCCTTGAACGGGATCAGGCACGCCACCGGGCCGAAGATCTCCTCCTGGGCGATGCGCATGCGGTTGTTCACATCGGCGAACACCGTGGGCTGGATGAACTGCCCCTTGGCCAGGTGCGTCGGCAGGCCCGCCGGGCGCTCCAGGCCACCGGCCACCAGGCGCGCACCTTCCTCGATGCCGATGCGAATGTAGCCGGTGACCTTGTCGTAGTGCTGCTGGGTGATCATCGAGCCGACCTGGGTTTTCGGGTCGGTCGGGTCGCCGACGATCAGGCGCCGGGCACGGGCGGCGAACTCGCTGACGAAGCGCGGGTACACGCTCTCCTGGATGAAGATGCGGCTGCCGGCGGTGCAGCGCTCGCCGTTGAGCGAAAAGATGGTGAACAGCGCGGCGTCCAGGGCGCGGTCCAGGTCGGCGTCTTCAAAGATCAGCACCGGCGACTTGCCGCCCAGTTCCATCGAGTACTTTTTAAGCCCCGCGGTCTGCATGATCTTCTTGCCGGTGGCGGTGCCGCCGGTGAAGGAGATGGCGCGCACGTCCGGGTGGCGCACCAGGGCATCGCCGGCGGTGGCGCCGTAGCCCTGGATCACGTTGAGCACACCGTTGGGGATACCGGCCTCGACTGCCAGGCGGCCCAGCTCGTTGGCGGTCAGCGGCGAAAGCTCGCTCATCTTCAACACCGCCGTGTTGCCCAGCGCCAGGCATGGCGCGGTCTTCCAGGTGGCGGTCATGAACGGCACATTCCACGGCGACACCAGCCCGCACACGCCCACCGGCTGGTACAGGGTGTAGTTGAGCATCTGGTCGTCGACCGGGTAGCTGTGGCCGTCCATGCGCGTGCACACTTCGGCGAAGAAGTCGAAGTTGTGCGAGGCGCGGGGGATCAGCACGTTGCGGGTCTGGTGGATCGGCAGGCCGGTGTCGAGGGTTTCCAGCTCGGCCAGTTGCGGCACGTTCTGGTCGATCAGCTCGCCGAGGCGGCGCATCAGCCGGGCGCGCTCCTTGGCCGGGGTGTTGGCCCATTTCGGGAAGGCCTCTTTCGCCGCGGCCACGGCCTGGGCGACTTCCTCGGCGCCGCCGCTGGCCACTTCGCCGATGGCTTCACCGGTGGCCGGGTTGTAGTTGATGAAGGTGTCACGGCTCTCGACTTCGCGGCCGTTGATCCAGTGCTTGATCATGTTCATGCCTCTTGGGTTTTACGGGCGAAGAACTCGGCTTCGCTGACGATACGGTTGACCAGGCGGCCGACGCCTTCCACTTCCACCACCACCTCATCGCCCGGCACCACGTCGGCCAGGCCTTCCGGCGTGCCGGTGGCGATCATGTCGCCGGGCTGCAGGGTCATGAAGCTGGAGAAGTATTCGATCAGGTAGGGGATGTCGAAGATCATGTCGGCGGTGCTGCCTTCCTGCTTCAGCTCGCCGTTGATCCAGGTGCGCAGCTTCAGGTTCGACGCGTCTGGCACATCGCTGGCATCGACGATCCACGGGCCGACCGGGGTGGTGGCGTCGCGGTTCTTCACCCGCAGGTTGGGCCGGTAGTAGTTCTCCAGGTAGTCGCGGATGGCGTAGTCGTTGCACACCGTGTAGCCGGCCAGGTAGGCGAGGGCGTCCTCGCGCTTGACGTTGCGCGCCGGCTTGCCGATCACCGCCACCAGCTCGCACTCGTAGTGCATGTACTTGACGTTGTCCGGGCGCCAGGTGACCTGGTCGTGGCCGGTGTAGGTGCCGGGCGACTTGATGAAGGCCAGCGGCTCGGTGGGCGGGGTGAAGGCCAGCTCGGCGGCATGGTCGGCGTAGTTCAGGCCCAGGGCGAACATGCTGCCGGTGGCCGGTGGCAGCCAGGTCACCTGGTCTTGATGCACCAGGCGGCCATCGGCCAGGCGCAGGTGGTCGTCTTCGACCGTGACGGCGTGGACCTGGCCGTCGAACTGGATACGGGCGTGCTTCATGGGGCGAGTCCTTGTTCGGCGACGATGGGGTTGGTCAGCTGGCCGAGGCCGTCGATCTCGACGCTTACGCGGTCACCGGGCAGCACGTCGACGCGGCCTTCCGGGGTGCCGGTAATCAGTACGTCGCCGGCATGCAGGGTCATGAACTCGCTGATTTCGGCGATCAGCTGGGCCACGCTGCGCACGCAGTTGGCGGTGTTGTTGTGCTGGCGCAGTTCGCCGTTGACCCACAGGCGGATGCCCAACGCATCGGGGTTGCCCACCTGCGCCGCCGGTACCAGCTCCGTCCCCAGCGGGCAGAAGCCGTCGCGGCACTTGGCCTTGACGGCCGGGCGGTAATAGCTGTCTTCGGGCAGGCTGAACTCGTTGACGATGGTGTAGCCGGCCACGTGCTCGAGCGCGTTCTCGACGCTTACCCGGCTGGCGTCCTTGCCGATTACCACGCCCAGCGCCGGGCCAGGCTGCAGGCGTTCAACTCCCGCAGGGTAGGTAACTGCCTGGGCATGGCCATTGCGGGTGTTGGGGGTCTTGATGAACAGCACCGGCTTGACCGGCGGCTGCTGGTACGGCGCTTTATGGAAGGACGTCAGGTGCTGCTGCAGCAGGCCCTGGTAGTTCAGGGCGACGCCGAACAGGCTGCCGGTGGCGACCTCGTGCAAGGCACGGCTCATGCTTTTCTCCTGCGGAAGGCGAAGCGTCCGGGGACGCTTCTTTGCGTTTTTGTTAATGTGTTAACGTTATAATTAAGATGTTAACGATCGTCAAGGCATTCCCCGCTCGCCGGGCAGTGCTACGATGCATCGCCCGGCCTGTTCCACCGGTACGAGAACAACAATGAAAGAACGACAGCCGATCCCCAACATCAACATCGGTCAGGTCTACGACCAGCGCTACAGCGACAGCGAGGTGCACTACGACCGGCTCGGCAACCTGGCCGGCTTTTTCGGTCGCAACATGCCGGTGCACCGCCATGACCGCTTCTTCCAGGTGCACTACGTGAAGACCGGCAGCGTGCGGGTGTACCTCGATGAACAGCGCTATCACGAGGCCGGGCCGATGTTCTTCCTCACCCCGCCGACCATTCCCCATGCCTTTGTCACCGAGGCCGACGCCGATGGCCATGTGCTGACCGTGCGCCAACAGCTGGTGTGGCAACTGCTGGAGGCCGAGCCCGGGCTGATCAGCGTGCCGCGCCTGCAACCTGCGTGCGTTGCCCTGGGGCATTTGCAAGGGCAGGCGCGCGAAGAGGCGCATCGGCTTGAGCAGTTGTTCGACCTGCTTGGCAGCGAGGTCGGCCAGGGCCAGGCAGGGCAGGGCACCGCCCTGCAGGACCTGGCGCGGCTGGTGATGATCAGCCTGCTGCGGCTGTGTGCCAACTCGCTGGAGGCGATGCCGGCGCGGCACGAGGACTTGCAGCTGTTTCACCGCTTCAACGAGCTGATCGAGCGCCATTACCTGGAGCATTGGGCGTTGCCGGCGTACGCCACGGCGCTGGGCGTGACCGAAGCGCGGCTGAATGACGTGTGCCGGCGCATCGCCGACCTGCCGTCCAAGCGCCTGGTGTTCGAGCGCCTGATGCAGGAGGCGCGGCGCCTGTTGCTGTATACGGGCGGTTCGGCCAACGAGATCTGCTACCAGTTGGGCTTCAAGGACCCGGCGTATTTCAGCCGGTTCTTCCAGCGCCATGCGCAGATGACGCCGGGGGAGTACCGCCAGCGGCAGATGGCGTTGCGGTGATAGGTGCATCGAATGACCTGTTCCATGCCTTGAGCGTCAAGCCAATCGTGCAATGACCCGGTTGCAGCGAGAATGGGCGTTACCCAGGAGCGCTGGTACTTTTCACAGGGACTGGACAGGCCGGGTGCAAATGTATTTCACTTCATTAATATCTTAATAAAACCAGCCGAGCCCGATGACCATCCCAAGACCCTCCCTGACCTTGACCCTGCTGCAGGCCCGTGAAGCGACCATGGCGTTCTTCCGCCCGGCCCTCAATGCCCATGACCTGACCGAACAGCAATGGCGGGTGATCCGCATCCTGCGCCAGCAGGGCGAGCTGGAGAGCCACCAGTTGGCGGACCTGGCGTGCATTCTCAAACCGAGCATGAGCGGCGTGCTCAAGCGCCTGGAGCGTGATGGGCTGGTGGGGCGGCGCAAGTCGCCGGAGGATCAGCGGCGGATCTTCATCAGCCTGACCGTGCGCGGGCAGCAGGCGTTCCTGGCGATGAGCGAGGAAATGGAGCGCAATTACCAGGAGATCCAGCGCCAGTTCGGCGCGGACAAGCTGGAGCAGCTGATGGGGTTGCTCAATGAGTTGAAGAAGATCGAGCCTTGAGATGGCGGGGGATGGTTTGAGATTGCATGTGGGCCACCAAGCGTCTGGCGACAGAGTTGCAGCGCCTACAAGATCGAGCGCCGCCCGCGCGGCGCATCGCTGGCAAGCCAGCTCCCACATCTGTTTCGGGCCAGTTACTCCTGTAAGTTCATCACTGTCCGCCTTGTTGGTACGACGCGGTTTCAGTGTGGGCGTTGCCGCCGCCTCACATGACTCAAGACAAGCACCAAGGCAGGCGCCGGTACTTTCCCAGGAATAATTGGCCCGAAACAAATGTGGGAGCTGGCTTGCCAGCGATGCGCCGCGCGGGCGGCGCTCGATCTCATAGGCGCTGCAAATTCATCGCCCTGCACCTGGTAGCCTCCACCCAATCCACCGGCCCCTCACCCCGCCAACCCCAACGAATCATCCAGAATCTTCAACAACGACGCCGCCCGCCGCGCATACACCGCCGGGTTCGCATACAGCAGCTCCACATGCAGGCTGTCGATGATCCCCAGATAAGCATCCCCATACAGCTCCAGCTTGTTGCCATCGCTGCGCGCCCAGGCATGCCGCTCGCGCAGGGCCTGGCAGAAGCCCAGGCGAATCTGCTCCAGGTATTCCTCGAAGCCGGTGGTCACGATCGAGCGTATCGGCGCCGGCGGCAGGAACGCACTGCGCAGCACGAAGCGCAAATTGGCCGAGCCGGCATACCTCTCGGCCAGGTGCAGCGGATGCCAGTGCCCCGGCGCCTCGCGGCCGGCGGCCTCATGGCCGAACCCGGCTTCGACATAGGCGGTCTCCTCGGCCAGGGCACGCTCGAACGCACACACGAACAACGCATCCTTGTTGGCGAAATGCGCATACAGCGAGGCCTTGCGCATGCCCGCCTGGGCCGCGATTTCGTTCAGCGACGAGCCGTCGTAGCCATGTTCGGCAAAATGCTCGACGGCGTGGTCGCAAATGCGCGCGGCGGAAGGGGTCAGGGCTTTCAAAGCGGTCACTCCGGGTTGACGCTGCAGTTCGAGGCGCTGATTGTCTTTGCCAGGGCGGCGCGGGTCAAACCCAGGATGACCACGGCAGCTGCGGCCAACAGCCAGGCCCAGGCCTGCGGGCCGAGGGTCGCCAGATGCCCGGCCAAGGGGGTGGCGCTGGACGAGATCACCAATTGCAGGGCACCGAGCAGCGCGGCGGTGGAGCCGACATCGCGGTGCTGCGAGGACATCGCCAGGGCCATCAGCGTGGCCTCGCAGATGCCCAGGCCGAACAGCGCCAGCACCACGCCGCCCAGCAGCACCGGCAAGCCGCCGCCCACCACTGTCAGCAGTGCACCCGCACCCATGCACAGCGCGCCCCACCAGGCCACCCGGGCCACGCCGTGGCGCTTCACCCACAGGCCGGACCCTGCAGCGCCCAGCAGAATGGCCACGCCACAGGTGCCGAACAGCATGCCGAACTGCGTGCTAGTGAGGCCGAAATGCTGCTGGTACACGTAGGCAGAGCCGGCGATGTAGGCGAACAGGAAAAAGAACACCGCCGACAGCGCCAGCGCCGGGCGCAGGAAAGCACCGTCACGGGCGATGCGCGCATAAGTACGCATCACGCTACGCGGCGCCAGGCGCACACGCTGCGCCACGGGCAAGGTTTCACCCAGCACAAGGGCCGAGTTGAGCAGGGTCAACAGGCCGAGCCCAGCGAGCACCAGCATGATCGCCCGCCAGCCCCAGGCGGCATCCACCACGCCGCCCAGCGCCGGGGCGAGGATCGGTGCCAGGCCTTCGATGGTCATCAGCAGGGCGAAGATTTGTGCCGCCCGTGCGCCGTCGGCGACGTCGCGCACCATGCTCATGATCACCACCAGGGTCAGCGCACTGGCCAGGCCCTGGATCAGCCGTGCCAGCAGCAGCGCCTCCAGTGAATTGGCCGCCGCCGCGGCCAGCGAGGTGACCGTGAACACCAGCAACCCCACCAGCAACGGCCGACGCCGGCCCAGCGCATCCACCAGCGGACCGAACAGCAGCTGGCCGGCGCCCATGGCCAGGAGGAACACGGTCAGGGTCAGTTGCACCTGGGGATAGCCGGTGCCGAAGTCGCGAGCCATCTCCGGGAGGCTGGCCAGGTACATGTCGATGGCCGAAGGGCCGAGGGCGCCGATCAGGGCGAGGGAGGCGGCGAAGCGCAGGTTTGAGCGGGTGGGCATGACAGCGAAATCCATTGGGCAAAAATAAACCTACCGACCGGTAGGTTGTGCAAAGATTAAGCACATTCATGGTAGGGGTCAACAGATGTCTCGCGAGGCACGCGTTCCCTCGCTCTGTGGGAGCGGGTTCACCCGCGAACAGGGGCATAGCCCGTGCCAGGCACCGAGTTAAATCGCAGCGGCAGTGCGCCGATGCAATTTCTGCTTGCGCACCAAATACACCGTCGTCGCTTGTTTAGCGCCACCGGTCCGATGAATCCGCAATAAACCGAATCCGCCGTTATCGCCGTACTCCCACACCATGTACGGCACGTAACCGTGCATCCCCAAGCCAAACGAGGTTGATGACCATGGCTAACAAAGACAATGACCGGATGAGCAAGGACAGCGACAAGATGGGCCACCAGGGTGGCAGCAAGAACCCTGGGAATTTCGCCAATGACCGCGACAAAGCCGCCGAAGCCGGGCGTAAAGGTGGGCAAAGCACCGGTGGAGATAACCGTCAAAGCCCCGAGTCCGGGCGCAAAGGCGGCCGCTCGTAAGTAAGGCCCTGCAGTGCCGGGGCGACCTGGCACTGCATATTGAGCGTTACCCAGCCGCCCTTCGCGGCCTTGACAAGGCCCAGCACGGAACGGCCAAGGTCGTCATGGGCAGGGTCTGGGTCAGGCGGCTTCTCATTGCAGCCCTGTGCCCTCGGTAGTGACGGGCAGCTTACGTGAAGGGTTCAGCACGATTGACCTGCTGGGTCATGGAACTTTGCCCCTGCCTTACGCCTCCACCTCTAGCAGGACATCGCGCAAGCAACCCGAATGACCGGGAGCCCCTCCTATGGCCAGGCACATCATCCACTACACCGGCCCCATCAACTCGTCCACCTGCGGCAACCTGATCAACACCTGCTCGCGCGCCCTGCAACAAGGCGCCGAGCTGCTGCAGTTGAACATCGCCACCATGGGCGGGGAGTGCAGTTATGGCTTCACCCTGTACAACTTCCTGCGCAGTCTGCCGGTGCCGGTGCATACCCACAACCTCGGCACGGTGGAGTCGATGGGCAACATCATCTTCCTGGCCGGCAGCCACCGTACCGCCTGTGCGCTGAGCAAGTTCCTGTTCCATCCGTTTCACTGGACCCTGCACGGAGCGGTGGACCATGCGCGCATGGCCGAGTACGCCATGAGCCTGGACTACGACCTGCGGCTGTATGAGCAGATTGTTGCCGAGCGCACCGAGGGAGCAAGCGAGGCACTGGATGTGCCGCGCTACCTGATGGCTTATCCACGTATCCTGGGGCCGGAAGAAGCATTGCGTTGCGGGCTGATCCAGGCTATCGACGACCTGCCGATTGCAGCGGACAGTACGCAGTGGAGTGTGCATGCGTGATCGTACGTGGGCGTTAGGGTGCATGGCGACAGGTTTGTAGCGCCTATCAGATCGAGCGCCGCCCGCGCGGCGCTCGATCTCACAGGCGCTGCAAAATCACCGATGAACACCTGGTGGCCTTCACCCAACCTCAAACCAATCAACCCACCCGCTTCACCACCAAGGTCAAGATGTCATAGCTCGCCACCAGCTCCCCATCCTGATTGGTCACCTCCACATCCCAAGCCACCACCCCTTGCGGTTGCCCCTGTGGGCTGGTCTTGCCCTGATCGATCTTGCGCTTGCAGGTCAACCGCGCCTGGATGGTGTCGCCAATCCCCACCGGGGTAATGAAGCGCAGGGTATCCAGGCCATAGTTGGCCAGCACCGGCCCTTCACCCGGCGAAACGAACAACCCGGCCGCCGCCGACAGCACGAAATAGCCGTGGGCGATGCGCTTGCCGAACTGCGACTGCTTCGCCGCGATCTCGTCGAAGTGCATGTAGAAATGATCGCCTGACAGGCAACCGAAGTTGACCAGGTCGGCCTCGGTCACCGTGCGGCGGTGGGTAAGCAACGACTCACCGATGCGCAGGTCATCGAAGTGGCGGCGGAACGGGTGCACCTCGGTTTCGATCACCTCGGCGCCGCGCACGTATTCGCCGGTCACCGCCATCAGCATGCTCGGCGAACCCTGTACCGCGGCGCGTTGCAGGTAGTGCTTGACCGCGCGCAAGCCACCCAGCTCTTCACCGCCGCCAGCGCGGCCCGGGCCGCCGTGCTTGAGCTGCGGCAGCGGCGAGCCGTGGCCGGTGGATTCCTTGGCCGCTTCGCTGTCGAGCACCAGCAGGCGCCCGTGCCAGGCAGCTGCGGCCGGGATGGCCTTGGCGGCCACCGTGCGATCGGCGGTGACCAGGGTAGCCACCAGGCTGCCCTTGCCACGGGCCGCCAGGGCCAGGGCTTCGTCGAGGTCGTCGTAGGCCATCAGCGTGCTGACCGGGCCGAACGCTTCGATATCGTGGGCGCCACCCTCGGCGTGCGGGTCGCGTGCCAGCAACAGTGTCGGGGCGAAGAACGCGCCTTCGGCCACGCCGTCACCCACCGGGTTGAAGCCATCGCTGGCGCCCAGCAGCTGGTCGCAACTGTCCAGCAGCATGCGTACGCGCTCACCGACATCGCGCTGCTGCTCGTGGGAAGCCAGGGCGCCCATGCGCACGCCTTCGACCGACGGATCACCGACCACCACTTTGCGCAGCCGTTCGCGCAGGCGAGTGGCCACGGCGTCGATGTGCCTGGCGGGGACGATGGCGCGGCGGATCGCCGTGCATTTCTGCCCGGCCTTGGTGGTCATCTCCCGTGCCACTTCCTTGATGAACAGCTCGAATTCTTCGCTGTCGGGGCCCACGTCCGGGCCGAGGATGGCGCAGTTGAGCGAGTCGGCTTCGGCGTTGAACGGCACCGAATGGCGCACCAGGTTCGGCGTGACGCGCAGCTTGGCGGCGGTGTCGGCGGAGCCGGTGAAGGTCACCAGGTCTTGGCCCTGCAGGCGCTCGAGCAGATCGCCGGTGCTGCCGATCACCAGTTGCAAGCTGCCGGCCGGCAGCAGCCCGGACTCGTTCATCAGGCGCACCACGGCTTCGGTCAGATAGCTGGTGGAAGTGGCCGGCTTGACGATGCACGGCATGCCGGCGAGGAAGGTCGGGGCGAACTTCTCCAGCATCCCCCAGATCGGGAAGTTGAAGGCGTTGATGTGCACGGCCACGCCGGTGCGTGGCACCAGGATGTGGCTGCCGGCGAAGTGGCCTTGCTTGCCCAGGGGGATCGCCGGGCCCTCATGCACCAGGTTGCCCGACGGCAGCTCGCGGCGGCCCATGCTCGAATAGGCGAACAGCGTTGCATTGCCGCCTTCGATATCGATCCAGCTGTCGGCGCGGGTGGCGCCCGAGTGGTGGGACAGGGCGTAGAGCTGTTCCTTGCGTTCGGCCAGGTACAGCGCCAGGGCTTTGAGGCGCGCGGCGCGTTGCTGGAAGTCCATGGCCAGCAGGGTTTGCAGGCCCTGGGCACGGGCGAATTCGAGCGCTTCGGCGAAGTCCGGGCGTTCTTCGTGGCTGTAGGCCAGGACGTGGCCGTCAAGGGCGCTGCGCAGGGCCTGGGCGCCGTGCTGACCGATCCAGCGGCCGGCGATGAAGCTCTGCAGGGTAGGGGCGGCGGACATGCTGTTCTCCATGCTGTTCTGATAGACAGGGGCGCGCTTACCAGAGCGCCAGGGTGTAGCCGATGATCAGGCGGTTCTCGTCCACGGCATTGGTCAGGCCATTGCCGGAACGGAAGGTCACGTTGCGCCAGCGCAGGCTGACGTCCTTGAACGGGCCGCTCTGGATGACGTAGGTGATGTCGGTGTCGCGTTCACGCTCGCGGCCATTGCTGAGCGTGGCGGTCTCGGCATGGCGGCCGTCGGTGTAGCGGGTCATGAAACTCAGCCCGGGGATGCCCATGGCCACGAAGTCGTAGTCGTAGCGCAGCTGCCAGGAGTCGAGCCCGGCACGGGTGAAGGTGTTGTAGGTGACCAGGTTGACGGTGTATGGGTCGCCGCCGTTGAGGAACGGGAACGCGCTGTCGCCGGACATCTGCTGCCAGGTGGCGGTGAATTTGTGGGCCTTCACGCCGAGGGTGAACATGGCGTTGAAGTTGCGGTTGTCGATGCGCCCGGCGCGCTCGGCGCCATCGCCGCGGCTGTCGAAGTAGCGCAGGTCGCTGCGCAGGCTCACACCCTCGGCCAACGGCTGGGTGTGCAGCAGGCCGACATACTGCTGGCGGTAGATCTCTTCGAGCTTGGCGTAGTAGTAGCTGACGCTGGTCTGCGGGGTGAAGGCGTAGCTGCCGCCACCAAAGTCGAAGTGATCGCTGGTGGCGGCGCCATAGCCGATATCGTCGCGCCCGGACGAGTCGCGCAGGTTGGCCTTGGTCAGGCGCCCGCCGTTGAAGGTCAGGCCGTCCAGCTCCTGGCTGGTCAGCAGGCCGCCTTGGAAAGTCGAGGCCAGCAGGCGGGTGTCGTTGTACACCACCACCGGCAGGATCGGCTGCAGGGTGCCCAGGCGCAGGGTGCTCTTGGACACCCGCAGCTTGCCGGTCAGGCCCAGCTCGCTGTAGTCGTCCACCGGTTCCTTGCTGTCGGGGCCGAACGGCAGCAGGCCGGTACCGCGCCGGTCGCGGCTGGAGTCGAGCTTGATGCCCAGTTGGCCCATGGCATCCACCCCGACGCCGACCGGGCCGTCGGTAAAGCCCGACTCGAAGCGAGCGGTAAAACCCTGGCCCCATTCCTCGGCCTTGTTCTGCGGCGCGTTGTCCTGGCGGAAGTCGCGGTTGATGTAGTGGTTGCGCAACTCGACGCGCGCGTGGCTGTCGCCGATGAAGTCCGCCAGGGCCGGCAAGGGCAGGGCGAGTGTGGCCAGCCAGGCGGCCGAGGTGAGGCGTGTGCGGCACATTGTTGTGGTCCCCGTCGTTCTTATTGTTTTTGTGTTCAGTGCTTGCTGGCGCCGGCGGCGCCGATACCGGTCATGGAGCGGATGAACTGCGCCAGGTAGCGGCCACGTTCGTCCTCGGCGCGCTGCGAGCTGTCGGTGACCGAGAAGGCCCAGGCGCCGAGGAACGCCAGCGACATGGAGAACAGCGCCGGGTTGCTGTAGGGGAACAGTGCCTGCTCGTTGTGCAGTACGTTGACCCACACCGCCGGGCCCAGCACCACCAGCACGATCGCCGAGACCAGCCCTGCCAGGCTGCCGCCCACCGCGCCGCGGGTGGTCAGGCCTTTCCAGAACATCGACAGCAGCAGCACCGGGAAATTGACCGAGGCCGCCACGGCCAGTACCAGGCCGGAGAGGAAGGCGATGTTCTGCGATTCGAACATCAGGCCCAGCAGCACCGCGAACAGGCCGATCACCAGGGTGGCGATGCGCGACACGCGCATTTCCTGCTGCTCGCTGGCCTGGCCTTTGCGCATGACGCAGGCATACAGGTCGTGGGACACGGCCGAGGCGCCCGACAATGCCAGGCCGGCAACCACGGCCAGGATGGTGGCGAAGGCCACTGCCGAGATGAAGCCGAGGAACAGGTTGCCGCCCACCGCCTGTGCCAGGTGCACCGCGACCATGTTGCCGCCGCCGATGATCGCGCCTGCGGCATCGCGGTAGGACGGTTCGGTACCGACCATGACGATGGCGCCAAAGCCGATGACGATCAGCAGCAGGTAGAAGTAGCCGATGAAACCGGTGGCGTAGAACACGCTCTTGCGCGCCTCCTTGGCGTCGCTGACGGTGAAGAAGCGCATCAGGATATGCGGCAGCCCGGCAGTGCCGAACATCATCCCCAACCCCAGTGAAATCGCATCCACCGGATTAGACAGCAGTGCCCCCGGCGCCATGATCGCCTGGCCCTTGGCATGCACGGCCACGGCGCTGGCGAACATCGCCTCGGTGCTGAAACCGAAGTGCTTGAGCACCATGAAGGCCATGAAGCTGGTGCCCGACAGCAGCATCACCGCCTTGATGATCTGCACCCAGGTGGTGGCGAGCATGCCGCCGAAGGTCACGTACAGCACCATCAACACGCCCACCAGCATCACCGCGTACAGGTAGCTGATGCCGAACAGCAGCTCGATCAGCTTGCCGGCGCCGACCATCTGCGCCACCAGATACAGCAGCGCCACGGTCAGGGTGCCGAACGCCGAGGTGATGCGCACCGGGCCCTGGGCCAGGCGGTAGGAGACCACGTCGGCGAAGGTGTACTTGCCCAGGTTACGCAGGCGCTCGGCGATCAGGAACAGGATGATCGGCCAGCCGGCCAGTACGCCCAGGGCGTACAGCAGGCCGTCGTAGCCGTTCATGAACATCATCGCCGAGATGCCCAGGAAGGACGCGGCGCTGATCATGTCGCCGGCGATCGCCAGGCCGTTCTGCATGCCGGTGAGGCCACCGCCGGCGGTGTAGAAGTCACTGGCCGAGCGGGTGCGCAGCGCCGCCCAGCGGGTGACCAGCAGGGTGAAGCAGACGAACACCAGGAACATCGAGATGGCGGTCCAGTTCATCGTGCGCACTCCTGCTTGACCTTGTCGTTGAGCGGGTCGAGCACGGTGTTGGCGCGATGGGTGTAGATCCCGGTGAGGGCGAAGGACAGCAGCACCATCAGCACCCCGACCAGCATGCCGACACTGGTCACCCCGCCGCTGAGGGACTTGCCGAGCACGCCGGGGGCGAAGGCCACCAGCAGGACGAAGCCGTAGTAGGCGGCGAGCATGGTCAAGGTGAGCGTGCCGTTGAGGCGGCGCTTGCGCTTGATCAACTGCTGAAAGTCGGGATGGTTGTTGATGCTCTCGAGGTGTTCGGGTGTCATGGCTGGCGTTCTCTCTGGCTGTTGTAATTGTTTTTTCAGGTCACGCGGGTGTTACCAAGGGCTTGCACATTCCCTGTAGGAGCGGCCTTGTGTCGCGAAAGGACCGCAAAGCGGTCCCAGGATCTCGGATCCGGCCAAAGATTGCCGGGGGTGCAACCCAGCCCTTTCGCGACACAAGGCCGCTCCTACAAGGACCAAGGCGACTCGGCCTTAAAGCTGATCGAAATCGAGCACCACCTTGTCGCTCAGGGGGTAGGTCTGGCACGACAGCACGTAACCGGCGGCCACTTCGTAGTCTTCCAGGGCATGGTTGCTGTCCATCTCCACCTCGCCCTCGATCACCTTGCACTTGCAGGTCGAGCACACCCCGGCCTTGCACGAGTAGGGCAGCTCGGCACCGATGGCGTTGCCGGCATCGAGCACACTGCGGGTGTTGCGCGGCAGGTCGAAGGCCAGGGCGCGGCCATCGCTGATCACCGTCACATGGCTGACCGCCGAGTCCAGCTCACGGGCCGCTTCACGGGCCTCGCGGCGGGCTTCGCTGCCGGCGGCGGCGAACAGTTCGTAGTGGATGCGCGCGTTGTCCATGCCGTTGGCCTGCAGGCTGTCGCGCACGGTCTCGGTCATGGCCTGGGGGCCGCAGATGAACGCGGCGTCGAGCTGCTTCACATCCAGCCAGCGGGAGAACAGCTGGCCGCACTTGTCGGCGTCGATGCGGCCGTTGTACAGGTCGACGTCCTGTTGCTCGCGGCTGAACACGAAGATCAGGTTGAGGCGGTCCAGGTATTGGTTCTTCAGGTCTTCCAGGCGGTCGCGGAACAGCGCGCTGTTGCTGGCGCGGTTGCCGTACAGCAGGGTGAAACGGCTGTGCGGCTCGCTGGCCAGGGTGGTGGCGACCAGCGAGAGGATCGGGGTGATGCCACTGCCGGCGGCGACGCCCAGGTAATGACCGTGGCGCGATGGGTCCAACGGCACGAAGAAGTTGCCCGATGGCGGCATCACCTCCAGTTGCTGGCCCGCCTTGAGCACTTCGTTGGCGAAAGCCGAGAAGCGCCCGCCGGGCACGCGCTTGACCGCCACGCGCAGCTCGCCATCCTGCACGGCGCTGCAGATTGAATAGGAGCGGCGCACTTCCTCGTCATCGAGGTGGGTGCGCATGACCAGGTACTGGCCCTGGGTGAAACGGAACGCTTCCTGCAGATGTGCGGGCACGTCAAAGGCGATGGACACCGCGTCGCGGGTTTCCTGGCGCACTTGCTTGATGGTCAGGCTGTGAAACGGGCTCATGGCGTTCTCCACGGCTCAAAGGCATTTGAAATAGTCGAACGGCTCCAGGCACGCGCGGCAGCGGTACAGCGCCTTGCAGGCCGTGGAGCCGAACTGGCTGAGCAGTTCGGTATGGGCGCTGCCGCACTGCGGGCAGCACACGTTGGGCGTGCTGCCGCGCAGGCTGGCGCTGCCCGCGGGTGGGGCGATGCCATAGGCGCGCAGGCGCTCACGGCCTTGCGCACTGATCCAGTCGGTGCTCCAGGCCGGCATCAGCCGGCGCTCAAGTGCGGGTTCGGCGAAGCCGGCCTGCTCCAGGGCCTGGCGGATATCGCCCTCGATCACCTCGGTGGCCGGGCAGCCGGAGTAGGTCGGGGTGACCACCAGGTGCAGGTGGCCGGCGCGCCAGTCGAGGTCGCGCACGATCCCCAGGTCGACCACGCTGACCACCGGCACTTCCGGGTCCATCACCTCGGCCAGCACCGCCCAGGCATGGGCCAGGTCGCCGTGTTGCTGGGCCCGGGCGCCGCGATCGCCGGCGATCAGCTCACCAGGTTGCATCGGGGTAGGCTCGCGGCAGGAACTGCATTTCGGCCAGCAGCAGGCCGAGGTGTTCGGTGTGCAGGCCCTTGCGCCCGTCCAGGAAGAAGTGGCTGGCGGCCTTGGGCAGGGGCAGCTCGACCGAGGCGAAAATGGCCGTGACGGTGTTCAGCCAGTGCTGGGCGATGTGTGCCGGGTCGGCGGCGATACCGGCCTGGGCCAACTGGACTTCGCCATCGTTGGCGACGCTCAATTCGACCGTGAAGCGCCATAGTGCCGGGATGGCCTCGAGCATGCGCCGGCGGCTCTCTTCAGTGCCGCCACCCAGGCGCTGCACCCATTCGCCGGAACGGCGCAGGTGATAGGTGACTTCTTTCAGGCCCTTGGCGGCGATGCCGGCGATGCGTTCATCGCTGGAGGCCGTCAGCCCTTCAAGTGTGGCGTGGTGCCAGGCGTCGTAAAGGAACTGCTTGAGCATAGTGACGGCGTAGTCGCCGTTGGGTTGCTCGACCAGCAGCAGGTTGCGATAGGCGCGCTCGTCGCGGCGGTAGGCCAGGGCATCGGCATCGCGGCCGTCATCGGCCAGTTCAGCGGCGTAGTCCAGCCAGTTGCGCGCCTGGCCCACCAGGTCGAGGCCGACGTTCATCAGCGCCAGTTCTTCTTCCAGCGCCGGGGCCTTGCCGCACCACTCGCACAGGCGCTGGCCCTGGACCAGGGCGCTGTCGCCGAGCAGCAGCAGGTATTGGATGAGTGCTTGCTTGTGCATGGCGGGCCTCACATGTGTCCGACTTCGGCGGGCAGCTCGTAGAAGCTGGCATGGCGGTAGACCTTGTCGTCCGCCGGGGCGAACAGCGGGTCTTTCTCGTCGGGCGAGGAGGCGGTGATCAGTGCCGAGGGCACCACCCACAGGCTCACGCCCTCGCTGCGGCGGGTGTACAGCTCGCGGGCGTTCTCGATGGCCATGGCGGCGTCGGCGGCATGCACGCTGCCGACATGCTTGTGGTTCAGGCCGTGCTTGCTGCGCACGAATACTTCGTAGAGGGTCCAGTCAGACATGCTCGATCTCCGCATCGATGGCCGCTTCAGGCGGCGTTCTTGTTCTGTTGTTTGCGTGCGTAGGCCACGGCGGCCTCGCGTACCCAGGCGCCGTCTTCGATGGCCTTGCGGCGGGTGGCGACGCGTTCCTGGTTGCACGGGCCGTTGCCCTTGATCACTTCGTAGAACTCGTCCCACTGGATTTCGCCGAAGTCGTAATGACCGCGTTCGGCGTTCCACTTGAGTTCAGGGTCGGGGGCGGTGCAGCCAAGCAGCTCCAGCTGCGGCACGGTCTGGTCGATGAAGCGCTGGCGCAGTTCGTCGTTGGTCTGGCGCTTGATCTTCCAGGCCATCGACTGGGCGCTGTTGGGCGAGTGTTCGTCGCTGGGGCCGAACATCATCAGTGCCGGCCACCACAAGCGATTGATGGCGTCCTGGACCATGTCGCGCTGGGCCTGGGTGCCGTGGCGCATCATGGTCAGCAGCAGCTCGTAGCCCTGGCGCTGGTGGAAGCTCTCTTCCTTGCAGATGCGCACCATGGCACGGGAGTAGGGGCCGTAGGAGGTGCGCTGCAGCACCACCTGGTTGACGATCGCGGCGCCGTCCACCAGCCAGCCCACCGCGCCCATGTCGGCCCAGCTGAGGGTGGGGTAGTTGAAGATGCTCGAGTACTTGGCCTTGCCGCTGTGCAGCTTGGCGATCTCTTCGTCGCGGTCGGCGCCGAGGGTTTCCATGGCGCTGTACAGGTACAGGCCGTGGCCGGCTTCGTCCTGGATCTTGGCCATCAGCTGCAGCTTGCGCTTGAGCGACGGGGCGCGGGTGACCCAGTTGCCCTCGGGGAGCATGCCGACGATCTCGGAGTGGGCGTGCTGGGAAATCTGGCGGATGAGGGTCTGGCGGTAGGCGTCGGGCATCCAGTTCTTGGCTTCGATCTTGATCTCGGCGTCGATCTTTTCCTGGAAGGCGCGCTCTTCCGGCGACATCTCTTCCAGCGACTTGAGGCGTTTGACGCCGGTTTCTACGAGCTGTGCGTACATGTTCGGGCTCCCGGTGGTGGGCGGCTTGGGGCGTGGGGTATTTATAAGCGATACAAAACACAACATCAAACAGTATTTGATGTATCAAATACAATTTGTGTATCACATTGAGATTGTCGGGGCTGCTGCGCAGCCCTTTCGCGACACAAGGCCGCTCCTACAGGAGATCGCGCCCCCCCTGTAGGAGCGGCCTTGTGT
>NZ_JBDJLM010000076.1:0-24018 GCF_039673365.1 Pseudomonas sp. TWI923
CAGCTTCGTTTACGACCTGGCCGGGCGCCGCCTGGAAGAGACCGGCTTCGATGGCCTGACCACCCGCTACCAGTACGACCCGAGCAGCGGTCGGCTGGCGAGCAGCCAGGTCGGCCAGCGCCGCATCGACCTGCGCTTCGATGCCATGGGCCGCCTGGTCGAGCGCTGCGCGAGCCAGGGCGATCAGCAGCAGCGCGAAACCTTCGCCTACGATGGCAACGGCAAGCTGATCCAGGCGCTCAATGCCGTCAGCAAGCTGCAGTGGTTCTACGATGACGCTGGCAATCTGACCCGCGAACATCAGCACTACCTGATGACCGGCGACCCGATGGTGGCGGTATGGCGCCATGAGTACGATGCGCTGAACCGCCGCACCGCAACCATCCGCCCGGACGGGCACAAGGTCAGCTGGCTGACCTACGGCAGCGGCCACCTGTTGGGCATGACCCTCGATCAGCACGAGATGCTCGCCTACGAGCGTGATGATCTGCACCGCGAAGTGGTGCGCCATCAAGGCAACCACCTGATGCACACACAGCGCTGGAGCGTGACCGGACGGCCTGAAGAGCAATGGCTGGGCAGTCACGACGGCAAGTCGGTGCTGATCAAACGGCAATACCACTACGACCCGATCGGGCAATTGACGGACATCCATGACAGCCGTCGTGGCCAGCTGGCATATCAATACGATCCCCTTGGGCGCCTGCTGCAGGCCAACAGCCGCCTCGGTGTCGAAACCTTTGCCTTCGACCCAGCGGGTAACCTGCTGGATGAAACCCAGCAACTCAACCGCCCGCTTGAGCAGGACGCCAGGCGCAACAAGGTGATGGACAACCAGTTGCGATCGTATGCCGGGAGTCATTTCAAGTACGACGAGCGCGGCAACCTGACCCATCGGTTGGCAGACGGTGTCCAAGCGCACTTCACCTGGGATCTGTTCAACCGTTTGGCCAGCTACAACGACGACAGGCTCAAGGTCGAGTACAGCTACGATGCGCTCGGCCGCCGCTTGCATAAACACTCGGTCGCGCACTATTGGAACAAGGCGGAGGCGGGCACTGGCTGGAACGAGATGCAATGCGCCAAGCGCCAGCGCGAACTCGGCTGCGGCTTCACCTTGTTCGGCTGGGATGGCGACACCCTGGCCTGGGAAAGCTCTCCACCACGGGATGAGGGCGACACTGGCCGCACCGTCCATTACCTTTACCAACCCGGCAGTTTTGTACCGGTCGCTCAGGCCCTGCGCAACGGCCCGATCCGCCTGCACAAGCAGCCAGACTGGAGCTTACGCGAATACGATATTGACCAAGACCCGCTGTGGCACACCGAGGTCAAACCGCAGGCCTTCGATGCCATTGCCTGGTACCACTGTGACCATCTGGGCACGCCACAAGAGCTCACCGATGAGCAGGGGAACGTGGTCTGGTGTGCGCATTACACGGCGTGGGGGGAAGTGCGCGAGGAACGCACGGAGCGAGCCAGATTGCAGGGGGTGAGCAACCCGATTCGCTTCCAGGGGCAATACCAGGACCCGGAAACGGCGCTGCACTACAACCGCTATCGCTATTACGAGCCGAAAATGGCGCGGTATGTGTCCAGGGACCCGATTGGGATGCAGGGTGGGATGAACGTCTATAGCTATGTGAATAACGCGCCTGTTATGCGCGCGGATCCATTGGGACTGTGGGATGCATCATTTACCAACATGCCGGGCGTGCAAGAGCGTACTTCGTTGGGCACTCATATGATGAAGAATGGTGAGTCGCCGGATGCAGTTGCTCGAGCGATGGCGCCACCACCGCCCAAGCCGATTGCGACGGGCGAGTGTAAGGCGTCGGGGGCGTTAGCAGTAGGGGCCGGCTTGGCTGGACACGTGGCTATTAACGAAGAGTCAGGTATGTCTAAATGGGGTAGCTTTCAAACGTCTGCAGTGGCTGCACGGGCAAGTTTAAGTTGCGGCCTGAAATTTTCCTCATCAGGTAAGGCGCTGCCAGTTGCGGGCGGGATAGCGTTAGGATTGGGATTTTTGAATTTAGAAATTACACAAACATCGTCATGGCCAGATATTTATATGGGTATCGGGCCTAGCATCGGACCGGAAATCAAGGCGCCGATGAACCCAAGTGTCAACATTCAATTTTAAGGTCCTTTATGTGTGATGCTATTTATTACTACAAAGAATTCGCGTTCTATTTTGCAATGGTTACGATTTTTATTGCAGTGATTTACATGTCTCGATTTGCCAAGAGCCGCGGAATTGATTTTAATTCAATTTTTGGATTGCTTGAAGTGTATCGCTTGGTTTTTTCGTTTAAATATAAAAAATTATCGGCACTGGTTTTGCTTGTCATGTATGGGAACATGCTGCTGTGGCTGGTAGCGCTGGGCCTTAACCATTGGGGCGGCACTGAAGGGTGCATTTTCAAACTAAGTGGAAAGCTGGCTGACAATTAGAAAACCTATTGCAATTTTGCTATATACAGCCGCTGTCGCTGTTGCGAGTTTAAGATGGGTCGGAATGTATCTAGGTACCCGATCGGGATGCAGGGTGGGATGTACGCCTATAGCTTTGTGGGTAACACACCGATTAAGCGAGCGGCTCCCCTAGGACTTTTTGGAATGGATTTGCCCGGAGCCGCGCAGCGTGCTTCTTTAGGATCCTGGATGATGCAGAATGGCGAGTCTCCGGAGGAAATTTCCAAAACGATGGCGCCTCCACCACCTGTGTCGGTGGCTACTTTTGAATGCGAAGCGGGGCTGACAGGATCGTTAGGTATTGGCTTGTCCGGAAGCATCACTGTCAACTCGCGTAGTGGCATGGGAGCTACCGCTAGTTACCATACCCACAGTTGCCGCACGTGCTTCTGCAAGCTGTGGCTTGAAGATCGCAGACCCTAATGCAAAGCCGTTACCGGTCGCACTAGGGGGTGCAGTGGGATTAGGGCTTCTCAACATCGAGGCTACCCAGACTTCAACTTATCCTGAAATCTATATCGGTTTTGGGCCGGGTATTGGTCCAGAAATAAAAGCGCCCCTAAATCCTATTTTGAATATGGCTTATTGAGGTTTTTGTATGTGTGATGGGATTGACATCTCAAGGAAATTGCTGTTTGCGCTTTGCATGCTTATGCTTTTTCTGACTATCGCATATATGGCTGTTTATGCGAAAAGGGAGAAAATTGATTTTAATACGGTAGGCGGGTTGCTTGAGGTGTATCGGCGCGCATTTGCGCGCGAGCATAAAACGCTATTTTGGGTGGTGCTTATTGGGGTGTATGGGAATACGTTAATTTTACTTTTTTCATTTGGGCTTTATTACTGGGGACTCTCTGAGGGGTGTATCTTCAAGCTGAGCGGTAGATGGTCAAACCTGTAGAATTTCGGTGTATTACAGGTGCTTTTGAGTGGATGACTTCGACCGTGCGCCCTGCGGCAAACCGAATAAAAACCACAGACCTCCAACTTCGTTGCGTGGTACCACTGTGATCATCTGGGCTCCCCCAGAAACCAAATTCAATCAGCAGGAATGCGTTATGTGTGTTTGGCTGAACACTGTGATTCAAGTATTTTTTTGGAGCGCATTTTTTACGTTGTTTTTCACGGTTTTTACGCGAATGCCTATTGCAAGAAAAATGGAATAAACATGAACACGCTCTCAGGTCTTTTTGAAATGTATCGTCGGGTCTTTAGATTTGAGAATAAAAGGCTTTCTTGGATAGTTCTCTTGACTGTTTATGGCGGCGCGCTTGTTGGGATTTTTATGATATTTTTGGTTTTTTATGCTAGGTCGCAAGGGTGCGTGGTAGATATGTGGGTTGGTTTTAGTTAGTCATTTAATGACGCGGCATGTACCCATAGACCCGGCTGGGAGGTGTATCGATTAATTTTTCCTTATAAATCTAAAAAATGTCAGCACTGGTTTTATTTGTCATGTATGGGAACATGCTGCTGTGGCTAGTGGCGCTGGCCCTTGTCCATTGGGGCGATGCTGAAGGGTGTATTCTCAAATTAAACGGCAAGTAGCCAGGCATTGTGTTACCCACAGCCGCTGTCGTTATTGCGAACCTAGGGATTCTCCTATCAAGTCAGCACAGGCCATCTCACCTGTGCTGAAATAGCCCTTCGTCCAACTGACCAAGCTATTTGCCCTGTCGAATCTCCGGATGGTACGCCGGCAATTAATGGCTGTAACACTGGGTGCCCTGACGCCCCGGTGGGCCGCCAAGCGTACGTCGACACAATTGCAGCGCCTAGGAAATCGAGCGCCGCCCGCGCGGCGCATCGCTGGCAAGTCGCAGCGGCGAACCGCAGCTCCCACATTTGTTTCGGGCCAAATATTCCTGTGAAAGTACCGGCGCCAGCCTTGGCGCAAGGCTTGAGTCAGGTGGGGCGGCAGAGGTGCCCGCCGAGATACCGCGCCAATGCGCGCCGCTCACCCCCGCCGCAACCACTCGATAAACTGCGCAAACAACTCCGACTGCGAATTGATCTCCAGCTTCAGATACAGGTTCTTGCGGTGCATGCGCACCGTCTCCGGCGAGATCCCCAGTTCATGGGCGGTGGACTTCACCGAATGCCCCTGCAACACCATCTGCGCCACTTCCCGCTCACGCTCGGTCAGCACCCCGCAACCAAAGCTGTCGAACGCCGCCTGCACACTGCCCTTCCCCTCCGGCTGCTGCGCCAGCCCATGCCGCGCAAAACGCAGCAGCAGTTCACGCACCATCGGCTCGACCGCCTGCAGCAGGTGCAGTTGCTCGATACCCAGCCGGGCACCGCTGCAACCTTGGAACAGGCTGAGGGAGATCTTGCTGTCATTCTCCAGGTCGACGATGAAGTAGCTGTCCTCGCTACAACCGGTACCCAGGTAGTAGGCCTTGTAGTAGTCACTGTCGAAGAAGTTGTCCGGGGCGATGTCCTCAAGGTGGTAGAACCCCTGGGCCAGGCCCTTCTGCACCGCCAGGCAGAAGGGATCGAGCAGGTAGCCGGCGGCGAAATAGCGTTCCAGCACCGCCTCGTGGTAACGGTCCGGGATACCCTGCTGGTACAGCAGCTGCGGCGCCTGGGCCTTGCGCTCCAGGCTGATCAGCATCGACTCGGCGCCCACCAGCTGGCTGATGGCGGCCGCCAACCAGGCCAACGCATCCGGGCCCTCGCCGTGGGCGAAGGCCTGTTGCAGGGCAGCGTGCCATTGCTGCAAGGCATGAAACGGCAGGCTTATTGTGGTGTTTTCGTGTGCTCGGCTCATGCCCCGCAGTCTACCGGCCAGGGCATGGGCGCGCACCTGTGGCGGCAGGTGGGTCATTGGCCGTGGTACAGGCCCTGTTCGGCCAGCTCCCGCGCGGCATCGAGAATGCAGCTGCGCAGGGTATCGACGATCTGGTCCACCTGGGCGTGGGTGATGATCAGCGGCGGCGACATCACGTTCAGGTGCATGATCGGCCGCACCAGCAAGCCCTTGGCCTGGGCCCGCACATGGATACGCTCGCCGATGTTCACTGCATCGGGGAACAGCGCCTTGGTCTGCTTGTTGCTCACGAACTCGACACAGGCCATCAGCTTCATGCAGCGCACCTGGCCCACCAGCGGCAGGTCGGCCAGAGTCTGCAACTGCTGCTCCAGGTAGCTGCCGACATCGTTTACATGGGCCAGCAGGTTTTCCCGCTCGATGATCTCGATGTTCTTCAGCGCCGCCACGCAGCACACCGGGTGCCCGCTGTAGGTGAAACCGTGGGTGAAGCAGCGGCCCTTGCCGGGTTCGGCGATCACCTTCCACAGGCGCTCGGAGAAGATGCAGGCGCCCAGCGGCAGGTAGGCCGAGGTCAGGCCCTTGGCGGTGGTGATGATGTCGGGCGTGACGCCGAACAAGGCCTCGGAGGCGAAGAAGGTGCCCAGCCGGCCGAACGAGGTCACCACTTCGTCGGCGACGAACAGGATGTCGTAGGTCTGACACACCTGCCACATGCGCTGGAAGTACCCTTCGGGCGGGATGATCACCCCGCCCGAGCCCATGATCGGCTCGGCGAAGAAGGCGGCGACGTTGTCGGCGCCCAGCGAGAGGATCTTGTCCTCGAACTCGGCCACCAGGAAGTCGAGGAACTCGGCCTCGTCCATGTCGTCGGCGGCCCGGTAGAAGTTGGGGTTGGACACGTGGTGAATCAGCTCGTGGGCGTAGTCGAACTCCGGCACCCGGTCGGCAGCCTTGTTGCCGATCGACATGGTCAGGCAGGTGGAGCCGTGGTAGGCGTTGTAGCGGGCGATCACGTGTTTCTTGTGCGGCTTGCCGCGGCAGTTCTGGTAGTACTGGATCAGCCGGTAGGCGGTGTCTACCGCGGTGGAACCGCCGGTGGTGAGGAACACGTGGTTGAGGTCACCCGGCGCCAGGCTGGCGAGTTTCTCGCACAGTTCGATGGCCTTGGGGTTGGCCATGTCGGAGAACGGGTTGGAATAGGCCAGTTGGCGCACCTGGTCGGCGATGGCCAGGGCCATTTCCTCGCGGCCCAGGCCGATGTTGGTGCACCACATGCCGCCGACGGCATCGAGGAAGCGGTTGCCCTCGGTGTCCTGGATATAGGCGCCTTCGCCGGCCTGGATGTTCAGCGCGCCCTGCTCGGCGTGCTCGTCGAATACATGGTAGCCGTGCATGTAGTGGGCCTTGTCGGCCTGCACCAGGCGGTCGTTGTCAACGGTGGCGGCCAGCTTGCGAATGGGGGTAGCCATGAGCAGTTCCTTGTCGATGCGATACGGTAAAAGGTGTCAGATGCCGGTCTTGACCGTGCTCCAGACCCGGGTGATGGCGCGCATGGCCTGCGGGTCCTGGGCTTTCTGGGTGAACAGGCGCTCGCGAGTCTGGTCATCCGGGTAAATCGCCGGGTCATTGCGGATATCGGCCTGCACCAAGGGCGTGGCGGCAGCATTGCTGTTGGCGTAGTGGATGTAGTTGGTCACCTCGGCCATGGTCTTGGGTTGCAGCAGGTATTCGATGAAACGGTGGGCGTTGGCCGCATGCGGCGCATCGCTGGGCAGGTAGAGGCTGTCGAACCAGATCAGCGAGCCTTCCTTGGGGATGAAGAACGCCAGGTTGATGTCCTTCTTCGCTTCCACCGCGCGGGCCTGGGCGGTGGCGTAGTCGCCGGACCAGGTCAGGGCCATGCACACGTCGCCGTTGGGCAGGCTGGTGAGGTAGTTCACCGAGTCGAACTTCTTGATGAACGGGCGGATGCCCAGCAGGACGTCCTGGGCCGCCTTGAGGTCGGCGGGGGCGGCGCTTTTCGGGTCTTTGCCGAGGTACTTGAGGGCCAGCGGAATGACTTCGCTGGGGGCGTCCATCAGGGTCACGCCGCAGTCGGCAAAGCGCGAGACGATCTTGGGGTCGAACAGCATGGCCAGCGAGCCGATGGGCGCGTCGGGCATGCGCTGCTTGATCTTGTCGACGTTGTAGGTGATGCCCGAGCTGCCCCAGGTGTAGGGCGCCGAATAGACCATGCCGGGGTCGTAGGCTTGCATGCTCTGCAGCACGTGCGGGTCGAGGTTGGCCCAGCTGGGCAGCTTGGCCTTGTCCAGCGGCTGGAACACCTTGGCCTTGATCAGCGGCGGCACCAGGGAGGCGTTGAGCATCACCAGGTCGTAGCCGGAGCGGCCGGTGAGCAGTTTGGTCTGCACCGTTTCGTAGCCGTCGAAGGTGTCGTAGATCACCTTGATGCCGGTTTGCTTCTCGAAATCGGCGAGGGTGTTTTCGCCGATATAGTCGGTCCAGTTGTACAACCTGAGTGTGTTGCCGTTGTCCGCTTCGCCGGCCAGGGTGGCGGTGGCGGTACAGCACAGCAACAGACTGGAAATCACCTTGAATGCCTTGCGCATAGCAACTCCATCATGTGATCAGGATCGGCTCGGGTGAGCGGATGGGGTAACTATCGGAGGATCGAAGGATGGGGGCCATACCCCGAATGGGTGGGGGGCGATGCGATTTTGTGTCGGGCCAACAAGGCGGACAGCGGAGATGCCACAGGCATGACTGGCCCGAAACAGATGTGGGAGCTGGCTTGCCAGCGATGCGCCGCGCGGGCGGCGCTCGATCTCATAGGCGCTGCAAAAACACCGGCGAACACCTGGCGACCCTGTCCCAATATCCCGCCATGCACCTGGAGGCCATTACCAAATCCTGATTTTTCAGGGCCGATAATGTGACGCCAAACAGCCTGTCTTGAGATCGCATGAGGGCCACCAAGTGCATGCCGGCAGTCTTGCAGCGCTCTCAAGATCGAGCGCCGCCCGCGCGGCGCATCGCTGGCAAGCCAGCTCCCACATCTGTTTCGGGCCAGTTATGCCTGTGGGATAGGCAGCGCCTGCCCTGTTGGCATGGCGCAATTTCTCGGTGTGCGCGGCTATTGCTGCGCCAAGGGATACAGCGCGTCGTCAAACTGCTCCAGGCGCGGGAACACCATCGGCAGATCATCCGAAAGCTGCTCCAGGCGCTGCTGGTAACTGCGCAGGAACTCCTTGCGCGCATCATCACTGATATACGGCACATGCCACGCCACGAACGGCTCCAGCACCTCGAAGCCGACATAAGCCAAGGTGCCGCGCAGAATCGGACGTAGCATGTCTTCCAGCGGCCCGTGGATCGCCCCTTCGCCAAACATGTGCTCACGCCCGCCCAGGGTCACGGTGACCAGCGCCCGCTTGCCCGCCAACCCGCCCTGGTCATAGAAACGCTTGCCGCCGTAGCACACCCCCGACACCAGCACCCGGTCGATCCAGCCCTTGAGCATCGCCGGCGCCGAGAACCAGAAGATCGGGAAGTTCAGCACCAGCAGGTCGGCCCACAGCAGCTTGTCCAGCTCCTGCTGGATATCCGCCGCGATGGACCCGCTCTTCACCCCCAGCCGTTGCTCCAGCGCATACACCAGGTACTCCGGGTTTTCCCGGTGGCTGAAGTCTTCGGCGCTGGCCACCGGGTTCCAGCCCATCGCGTACAGGTCACTCACCTGCACCTCATGGCCCTGGGCACGGAAGGTTTCGGCCGCCTGGTCACGCAGTGCGGCAGTGAAGGATTGCGGCTCGGGATGAGCGTGAACGATCAGTACTTTCATGGATGTTCCTTAAACGGTTTCCAGGGGGGATTCGGTTTTGCGGGCCGCCAGCAAACGGTCGAGCCAGTCGGGGTCCATCTCCGGCTCGCAGGAGAACAGCAAGCCGGTGTAGTCGCGGTACGGCGGCCGGAAGATCGCTTCGCGGCTGCCGTGGTCGACCACCCTGCCCCGCTGCATCACCAGCACCTCATCGGCGATGGCGCGCACGGTGGCAACGTCGTGGGTAATGAACAGGTAGGCCACGCCCAGCTCGCGCTGGATACGGTCGAGCAGCTTCAGCACGCCCTCGGCTACCAGTTGGTCGAGGGCCGAGGTCACTTCGTCGCAGATGATCAATTGCGGCTCGGCCGCCAACGCCCGGGCAATGCAGATCCGCTGTTTCTGCCCGCCGGACAGTTCGCGTGGCAGGCGATCCATGTACTTGGCCGGTTCCAGATCGATCATGCGCAGCAGCTCGGCGACCCGCTCACGCAGCGCCTTGCCCTTCAAACCGAGGTAGAAACTCAGCGGCCGGCCAATGATGTCGACGATGCGCTGGCGTGGATTGAGCGCGGTGTCGGGGATCTGATAGATCATCTGGATACGCCGCAATTGCTCCTTGCTGCGCTGGCGATAGTCCGCCGGCAGCGCTTGGCCCTCATACAGCACCTGGCCCGAGGTCGGCTGCAGCAGGCCGCTGATCAAGCGTGCCGTGGTGCTCTTGCCACTGCCGGACTCGCCGATCACCGCCAGCGTCTGGCCGCGATACAGCTTCAGCGAGACATCGTGCAGCACCGGCTGATGGCCATAGCTTGCATCGACCTGACGCACTTCCAGCAGCGGCTTTTCATGGCTGGGGCATGCCTTGGCGGACGTATGGAAATTGCGCACTGCCCACAGCGACTGGGTGTAGGCCTGCTGCGGCGCACTGAGCATGATGCGGGTCTGCGCCTCTTCCACCAGGCTGCCATGGCGCAGCACCATGATCCGGTCGGCCATCTGCGCCACCACCGCCAGGTCGTGGCTGATGTACAACGCGGCACTGCCGAAGGTCTTCACCGCATCGCGGATCGCCGCCAGCACCTCGATCTGGGTGGTGACGTCCAGCGCGGTGGTCGGCTCGTCGAAGATGATCAAGTCCGGGTGGCAGGCCATGGCCATCGCCGTCATCACCCGCTGCAGCTGGCCGCCGGACAACTGGTGCGGGTAGCGCTGGCCGATGTGCTCGGGGTCGGGCAGGCGCAGGATGCGGTACAGCTCGACCGCCTCGGCCTCGGCCTGGGCGCGGTCGATGCCGCCGTTGATCACGGCGGTTTCCACATGCTGGTCGATCAGCCGGTGCGCCGGGTTGAACGAGGCCGCCGCGCTCTGCGCCACGTACGCGATACGCAGGCCGCGCAGCTTGCGCAGGGTGTCGGCGCTGGCCTGGAGCAACTCGATGCCATCGAAGCACACGCTGCCGCCGGTGATCCGGCAACCGTCGCGCACATAGCCCATGGCGGCCAGGCCCAGCGTGGACTTGCCGGCCCCGGACTCGCCGATAAGGCCCAGTACCTCACCGCGCTTGAGGGTCAGGTCGATGCCTTTGATCAGCGGGTGCCAGGCGTTTTCGTAGTGGCCTTCGATACGCAGGTCGCGGATCGTCAACAAAGTGTCTTGGCTCATGCTCAGCACTCCTTCAGGCCACTGGACAGGTGCAGCACCCAGTCGACGACGAAGTTCACGCTCACTGTGATCAACGCCACTGCCAGGGCCGGCAGCAGCGGGCTGACGTCACCGAAGGTGATCAGCACCGCGTTGTCGCGCACCATGCTGCCCCAGTCGGCAGTCGGCGGCTGGATGCCCAGGCCGAGGAACGACAAGGCGCTGATGAACAGGAAGACGAAGCAGAAGCGCAGGCCGAACTCGGCGATCAAGGGCGCCGCGGCGTTGGGCAGCACTTCGCGGCTGACCAACCACCACAGCCCCTCCCCGCGCAGCCGCGCGGCCTCGACGAAGTCCTGCACCACCACGTTCATGGCCACCGCCCGCGCCAGGCGGAACACCCGGGTGGCGTCCAGCAGCGCGATCACCAGTACCAGCGAGGTGGCCGTGGTGCCGACCACGCTGAGGATCAGCAAGGCGAAGATCAGTTGCGGGATGGCCATCAGGATGTCCACCACCCGTGACAGGCCCTGGTCGATCCAGCCGCCCTTGATTGCCGCGACCAGCCCGCACAGGCCGCCCAGCAGGAACGCCAGGGTGGTGGTCAAAAAGGCGATGCCCAAGGTATTGCGGGCGCCATACAGCAGGCGGCTGAACATGTCGCGGCCAAGGTTGTCGGTGCCCAGCAGGAACTCAGGGCCCCAGGGCGCGAACCCCTCGCCCACCACCTGGGTTTCGCCATAGGGCGCCAGCAGTGGTGCGAACACCGCCACCAGCAGGTAGGCGACTATCACCAGCAGGCCGAACTTGGCGCTCAGGGGCGCGCGCAGCAAAGGTGTGATCAGGCTCATGGTCTACCCCTTCGGGTGCATCAGGCGTGGGTTGCTGGCGATCGACAGCACGTCGGCGCCGGTATTGAGCAGGATGTAGGTGCCGGCGAAGATCAGGCTGCAGGCCTGCACCACCGGGATGTCGCGCTTGGCCACCGAGTCCACCAGCAACTGGCCCAGGCCCGGGTAGACGAACACCACCTCCACCACCACCACGCCCACTACCAGGTACGCCAGGTTCAGCGCCACCACGTTGACGATCGGCGCCAGGGCGTTGGGCAAGGCGTGCCTGAAGATGATCCGCGCAGGCGACACGCCCTTTAGCCGGGCCATCTCGATGTAGGGGCTGGCCAGCAGGTTGATCAACGAGGCGCGGGTCATGCGCATCATTTGCGCGATCACCACCAGGCTCAGGGTCGCCACCGGCAGCAGCGACACCTGCAGCACCTCACCCAGCGACGCCCCCGGCGCCAGGCTGGAGATGCCCGGCAGCCATTCGAGCTTGACCGCGAACACCAGGATCAGGATGTAGGCGACGAAGAACTCGGGGAACGACACCGCGCTCAGCGCACCGGTGTTCAGCAACCGGTCGAACCAGCTGTTGCGGTAAAGCGCCGCGAGCATGCCCAGCAGCAACGCGGTGGGCACCGAGAACAGCGCCGCCAGCAGGGCCAGGCTGAAGGTGTTGCCCAGCCGCGCGCCGACCAGCTCGACGATCGGCCGCTGGTTGGCCAGGGACACGCCCAGATCGCCGTGCAGCAGGCGCCAGGCCCACTGCACGAAACGCTGCACGGGCGACAGGTCGAGCCCCAGTTGGGCGCGGAACGCCGCCACGGTTTCCGGGGTGGCCGACTGGCCTAGCATGGCCTGGGCGATATCGCCCGGGAGCATGCCGACGGCCAGGAAGATCACCACCGACACCGCGAACAGCGACAACAGGCCCAGGGCCAGGCGCTGCATCAGTAATTTGCCAAGGGTATTCACCATTGCACTCCTTCAACGCACGCGAAGTTCAGGCCTGCCACCAGCGCTCGATCACCCGCAGGCCATCGAGTTCGCCGTAGGGTGCGGTCTGCCCGCCATGCACCACCCGGGTCGAGCGTGCGGCCACGGAGCTGGCGAACAGCGGCACGATCGCCCCGCCATCGTCGCGGCACAGCGCCTGCATCTCGTTGTACATCTCGCGGCGCAGCGTCTCGTTCATTTCGCCGCGGGCGGCGTTGAGCAGCTGGTTGAAGCGCGGGTTGTCCCAGTGGGTCTCGTTCCACGCCGCACCCTTGGCGTAGCCGATGCTGAACATGCGGTCGGCGGTCAGGCTGGAGTACCAGAACGAGGTGGTGAAAGGTTGTTTCATCCAGACATTGGAGAAGAAACCATCGGCCGGCTCGCGCACCACGTCGATGTCGATCCCGGCCTGGCGCGCCTGCTCCTTGAACAGCACCGAGGCATCCACCGCGCCGCTGTAGGCGGCATCGGAGGCCTGCAGGCGCACCTTGAGGCTGTCCATGCCGGCCTGGCGCAGATAGAAGCGCGCCTTGTCCGGGTCGTAGGCGCGCTGTTCCAGGGCCGGGTTGATGAAGCGGTTGGCCGGCTGCAGCGGGTGGTCGTTGCCGACCTGGCCGTAGCCATACAGCACCGAGGCCAGAAGCGCCTCGCGGTCGACCGCGTGCTTGAGGGCCAGGCGTACGTTGTTGTCCTTGAACTGTGCGCTGTCGGTGAGCATCGGGAAGGTGTAGTGCTGGGCGCCCTTGGTTTCCTCGATCACCAGTTTCGGGTTGCGCTTGAGCAGGGCCACGGTCTTGAGGTCGACCTTGTTGATCACATCGACCTTGCCGGTGACCAGGGCGTTGACCCGCGCGGCGCCGTCGGCGATGGCGAGCAGTTCGGCGCTGGCGAAGTGCGCCCTGCCCGGCTTCCAGTAGTCGGGGCTGCGCTCCAGGTCCATGCGCACGCCCGGCTCGAAGCCCTTGATGCGGTAGCCGCCCGTGCCGATGCCAGCCTGCCAGTCGGCCAGGCCATCTTTGGCAGGCATGATCACCAGGTGATAGTCGGCGACCACGTAGGCGAAGTCGGCGTTGCCCGAGTGCAGTTCGAACACCACGGTGTCGGGGGCGCTGGCATGAACCTGGGCGACATCGCCCAGTACGGTCTTGGCGGCGGAGGTGGATTTCTCGCCCAGGTGGTGCTGGATCGAGGCGACCACGTCGTCGGCGGTGAGGGTCTTGCCGTTGTGGAAGGTCACGCTCTGGCGCAGGGTGAAGGTCCAGGTTTTCGCGTCCGGGCTCGAGACCCAGCGCTCGGCCAGCTCAGGGATTGCGGTGCCGTCCACGGCGATTTCGGTGAGGGTGTTGTAGACCGCCGAGAAGCCGATGAAGGTGAAGGTGTCGACCCAGGAGCCCGGGTCCTTGGAGTCGGTGGTGCTGCCCCCCGCCAGGCCCAGGCGCAGGGTGCCACCGGGTTTTGGCGTGGCCTCGGCGGCATGACCGCCCAGTGGCAGGCCGAGGGAAAACGCCCCGGCGATGGCCGCGGCGGCGGCGCTGTATTTCAGGAAGTCCCGGCGCGGCAAACCGCCGTCGAGAATGGCCTGAGGACTGTTCTTGTTGTTATCGCTCATGCATGTGCCCCTGTTGAACCGCAAGGAATTGTTGTTCGGTCAAAGCGGAGTGCGTAGAAGCTGTGTATTATTTGTAATTGTTACCGTAACAAATACATTAGCGGCACGACAAGCTGTTTTCCAAAGGGCCCGAGCAGGGCAATTTTCATCGTGTAACATGAGCGTTTTCGCAGGGAGCCACTTCCTCCATGAGCCAGTCGACCCGCCTGATCACGGCTTCGTACATTCTCTCGTTCGTGGCGGCCAATGCCCCGCAGAAGCTGCGCACCGAGACCATCGCCAAGTGGGTGAAAGTGCACCCCACCCGCGTGCGCGGGCTGGTGTCGCAGATGGTCAAGGCCGATATCCTCACCTCGTACCGCGGCGCCCAGGGCGGCGTGACCCTGGCCCGCCCGCCGCAGCAGATCACCCTGCGTGAGGTGTATGACGCGGTGCAGGAAAGTTCGCTGATCGCCGAGAAGATCGACAACCCGTTTGCCGGGCTGGAGGATCACTGCAAGGTGTTCGAGGTGTTCACCCGGTTGTTTGCGATGCTGGAGCAGAACATGCGGTTGGACTTGGGGGCGATCACCGCGGATCAGCTATTTGTGGCGTTTGATACCCCGCAGGAGCAGGTTGTGTAGCAGCAGGCTTCAAAGCCCACCCAGCAATCACGCCAGGCAAACAAGGCGGACAGAGATGAAATCACAGGAGTAACTGGCCCGAAACAGATGTGGGAGCTGGCTTGCCAGCGATGCGCCGCGCGGGCGGCGCTCGATCTCACAGGCGCTGCAAAGACATCGGCGAGCACCTGGGAGCCCTCACCCAATATCCCGCCATGCACCTGGCGGCCATTACCGAATCTTGATTTCCCAGGGCCAACAGTGTGATGCCCAAGCGCCTGTCTTGAAATTGCATGTGGGCCACCAGGTGCCAGGCGACAGATTTGCAGCGCTCTTGAGATCGAGCGCCGCCCGCGCGGCGCATCGCTGGCAAGCCAGCTCCCACATCTGTTTCGGGCCAGTTACTCCTGTGATTTCATCGCTGTCCGCCTTGGTGCATGACTTGAGCCATGCAGGTATTGGGCGTCTAAAACTGAATCGCCTTGGTTTCTACGAACTCACCCAACCCCTCCTCCCCCCACTCCCGCCCGTTCCCCGACTGCTTGTACCCCCCAAATGGCGCCTGGTAATTGAATGCCCCACCATTAACGAAGCACTGTCCCGCGCGCAGCTGCCGCGCCAGTTGCAGCGCCTTGTCCCGGCTGCCGGCCCACACCGCGCTGGACAACCCGAACGGCGAATCATTGGCCAGGGCAATCGCCTCGGCCTCGTCGGCATAGGGGATCAGGCACAGCACCGGCCCGAAGATCTCCTCCTGGGCGATGCGCATACGGTTGTCGACATCGGCAAAGAGCGTCGGAGGCACGTAGAACCCGCGCTCGAAGCCCGGCGCCGTTTCACCACCCCACAGCAGCCGGGCGCCCTCCTCCTGCCCGACACGGATGTACTCCTGCACCGTGCGCCGCTGCCCCGCCGAACACATCGGCCCAAGGAAGCTGCGCGGATCCTGCGGGTCGCCCATCACCAGCCCACGCACCTCGTCCACAGCAATCTCCAACGCCTCGGCATAGCGCGACGCCGGCAACAGCATGCGGGTCAGCGCGGTGCAGGTCTGCCCCGAATTGATCATCACGTCCTGCACGCCATAACGCACTGCCGCGTCCAGGTCGGCATCGGCGCCGATCAGCAGCGGCGACTTGCCGCCCAGCTCAAGACACACCCGCTTCACCGACGGCGCCGCCGCCTGGGATACACGCACGCCCGCGCCGGTGGAGCCGGTGAACGAGACCATGTCCACCAGCGGGTGCCGGGCCAAGGCCTCGCCCACTTTCGACCCCGGCCCGCTGACCAGGTTGAACACCCCGGCCGGCAAGCCGATGGCCTCGATCATCTCGGCCAGCACAAAGGCATGTAGCGGCGTTTCCTGGCTGGGCTTGACCACCACGGTACAACCGGCCGCCAGGGCCGGCGCCAGCTTGCCGATCATCTGGTGCAGCGGGTAGTTCCACGGGTTGATGAACGCGCACACGCCCACCGCCTCGCGGTACACCAGCGAGTTGCCGACCTCGCGCACATCGTCCATCAACCCGGCCAGCGCGATGTACTGCTCAAGCCCAACGATCGGCCCGTCCACCTGCACCGGCCGGCACCACTGCACCGGCATGCCCAGCTCGCTGGTGATCACTGCGGCCATCTCGTCGGCTCGGGCCTTGAGCTGATCGGCCAGGGCACGTATGTACCCGGCGCGCACGCTGGAGGGCGTTCGCGACCAGTCGGCAAACGCCCGGCGTGCCGCCTGCACCGCCCGCTCCACATCCGCTTCGTTACCCAGCGGCACCTTGCCGGCGACCGCTTCGCTGGCCGGGTCGATCACCTCGGCCATGCCCTGCCCCAGCGGCTGCTGCCAGCGGCCATCGATGAACAAACGGTTGTACTCACGCATTGCGTTGCGCCTCCATCAGCTCGCCGGCACACAGCACGATACGCCGGCAGGCTTCGCGCAAAGGCTCTGCCCCCAGCACCAGGCCCAGACGAATATGCCCGGCCGCGCTCGGGCCGAAGGCCTCACCGGCCAGCACCGAAACCCCATGCAGATCGAGCAGGCGGTTGGAAAAGTCCTGCGCACTGAGCCCGGTTTCGCGGATATCGACCATCACGAACATCCCGCCATCGGGCTTGAGCGCACGCACACCCGGGCAATCCGCCAGGCACGCGCAGACCAGATCGCGGCGCTGGCGGTAGGCTTCGCGCATCACTTCGAGCTCCGGCAGTGGCTGCTCGAGCGCAGCCACCGCGGCGTCCTGGATGAAGTCCGGCGAGCCGTACAGCATGCACAGCGCCAGGTTCTCCAGGTGCCCGGCCAAGGCCGGCGAACCCACCACCCAGCCCATCCGCCAGCCGGTCATGGCATGGGACTTGGACAGGCTGTTGAGCGTCGCCGTACGTTCGGCCATGCCCGGCAGGCTGCCGGGGCTGATGTGCTCGCCGTCGAACAGCAGCTCGCTGTACACCTCGTCGCTGATCAGCCACAGATCGTGGGCGATGCACAGCTCGGCAAGGGCTTCCCAGGTGCTGCGCGGCAGGCTGGCGCCGGAGGGGTTGTGCGGGCTGTTAAGCGCCAGGGCACGGGTACGCGGGGTAATTCGCGCAGCCACATCCTCGGGCTGCACACGGAAGCCATGCTCCGGGCGTACGGGCACAGGCACCACTTTCGCCCCACAGGCGCCGAAGACCGCTTCGTAGGTGACATACATCGGCTCGGCGACGATCACTTCATCGCCCGGCTCCAGCACGCACTGGGTCACGCAGAACAGCGCGCACTGCGCCCCCGCCAGCACCGTCACCTGGTCGGCCGTCACCGCCTGGCCGCTGCGCTGCTGGTGCCGCCGGGCGATGGCCTCGCGCAGGCTGCGCTTGCCACGCACATCGGCGTAATGGGTGTTGCCGGCCTGCAGGCTGTCCATCGCGGCCTGGACGATCGGCGCCGGGGTGTCGAAATCCGGGTCGCCCACCGACAGCAACAGCACGTCGCGGCCCTGTTCGAGCATGGCCAGGGCGCGGTAGTGGATCTCCCAGGCGGCAGCGCCGTCACCGGCGATCCGTTGGGTCAGGGAAGAAAAACGCATGGCAAATATCCTGTTGTGCGGGATGGGCTCAGCGCGCGCAGGCGTGCTTGAGCTCGATCAGGGTCACGCCGTTGCGGTCGAAGCCGCCGCGCAGGTCCCGTTGCAGTTCGTCGAGGCTTTGCGGCTGGGCGACCGTGCAGCCGAACGCGCGGGCCAGGCCTGCGAAGTCCGGGTTGCGCGGCAGCACGCCGATGGGCTCGATGTCCAGGTTGAGCATGTCGTCACGGATCTGCCCCAGCGCGTCGTTGTTCCACAGCAGCACCACCAGCGGGCGGTCCAGCTCTTCGACGGCAGTGGCCAGTTCCTGGGCGGTATAGAGGAAGCCGCCGTCACCCACCAACACCAGGCCTGGGCGCTCGCTGCTGCCGAACATGCCGCCGATACCCGCAGGCAGGCCGTAGCCCAGGGTGCCGTAGCCGGTCGGGTGCAGCCAACTGCGCGGCGCCCGGCTGTTGAACACGTAGTTGCCGGTGTAGGCCAGCTGGGTCATGTCGGTGCTGATGAAGGCGTTGTCCGGCAACTCGGCGGCGATGCGGTCGAGGATGGACTGGTGCAGCGCCTGCAACGGGCCGTGGCTGGCCTGCACCGCACTGCGCAACGTGGCCACCGAGGCGCTGGCCGTTGTGGCATCGCGCACGCTGTCCGGCAGTTGCTCGAGCAGCGCAGCCACGGTCTGCCGGGCATCGCCGTGCAGCGCCACCGCGCAGGGGTAGAAGTCGTTGAACTTGCGCGGGTCGATATCCACCCGCAGCAGCTCGCCGTTCAACGGCAGGCGCTCGCGCCAGAAGTCGGTGTCGGCCATTTCGGTACCGACCGCCAGCACCACGTCGGCCTGGGCGATCAGGTCCCAGCCGGGCTCGACGCACAGGCTGGAGCCGGCGTTGAGCGGTGAGTCCAATGGCGCCAGGCCCTTGCCGGCCACGCTGGTGAAGAACGGCGCGGCCAGGCGCTTGCTCAGCAGTTGCAGCTCGGCCGCAGCGCCCAGCGCGCCACCCCCGGCAATGATCATCGGGCGTTTGGCTGCCGCCAGTTTGCTGGCCGCCAGCTCCACGCTTGCAAGGTTCGCCGGGCCGCGCTCAGGGCGGCGCACCACATCAAAGCTCCAGTCCCGCGCCACGGGCGCCGCCAGCACATCCAGCGGCACCGAGATATGCACCGGGCGCGGCCGTTCGCTGTCGAATACCGCATAGGCGCGGGCGATCAGCTCCGGCAGGTCCTCGGCCTTGAGGGCCACCGCTGAGAACGCGGTAATCGGCGCGGTCATGGCGCGCTGGTCCTGGGTCTCGTGCAGGCAGCCCCAGCCTTTGCCCAGGCTGGCCGTGTGGTTGACGCTGGAGATCACCAGCAGCGGTATCGAGTCGGCGTAGGCCTGGCCAATGGCGGTGGCGGCGTTGGTCACGCCGGGGCCGGTGATGATAAAGCACACCCCCGGCTTGCCGCTGACCCGCGCATAACCGTCGGCCATGAAGCCAGCGCCCTGCTCGTGGCGGGTGAGCACATGGCGGATGCCGCTGCCGGGCAGGCCGCGGTACAGCTCCAGGGTGTGCACGCCGGGGATGCCGAAGACGGTGTCGACGCCGTAGTTGGCCAGCAGGCGCACCAGCGCCTGGCCACCGGTCAATGTGTTGTTCGTCATGTTCATGTCCTTAGACCTGTCCGAGGCGGATCAAGGCATCGACCGCGGTGGTGCCGGTGGCACCGACCATCAATGGGTTCACATCCAGCTCCAGCAGCTGGCTGGCGTTCTCGCAGGCGTAGTCGGCCACCGCGCGGATGGCGGCGACCAGCGCGTCCAGGTCCGCTGCGGGCTTACCGCGAAAGCCCTGCAACAAAGCGGCGCTGCGCAGGCCGAGCACGGCGTTGCGGATGGCGCCGTCGGTGGTCGGCAACAGCAGGCTCTTGCTGTCCTTGAGCAGCTCGACGAGGATGCCGCCGGCACCGATGACCAGCGCCAGGCCGAAGTCCGGCTCGCGCTTGATGCCGACGATCAACTCGGCCAGCGGTGCGCTGGCCATGGGTTCGAGCAGCACCTGGTCGAAGACGACGCCGGGGGCGTAGGCGGCGATGCGTGTGCGCATTTGTTCCAGCGCCCGGCTCAGGGCCGCTTCATCGCCCAGGTTCAGCGCCACGGCACCTGCTTCGGTCTTGTGCGGCAACTGCGCACTGACGGCCTTGAGCACCAGCGGGAAGCCGACCTGGCGCGCATCGGCCAGCGCCTGCTGCGGGCTGCTGAGCACGCCATTCGGCACGGGCAAGCCAAAGCCACGCAGGGCCTGCTTGGACTCCCACTCATTGAGCAGATGGCTGTCACCACTTAGTGCCTGCGGGCACAGCGGCACCAGCGCAGATTCGCCCAGGGCCAGCAACGCCTCGCGCCTTTGCCCATAGCGGGCCACCCGCCCCCAGGCCGCCAGGCCGTCTTCCACCCCTTGCAGGGCCGGTACGCCGGCCGCGTGCAAACGCTCGCGGGCGCTGGCCGGCAGCAGTTCGGGGAAGGCCGAGGTGACGAAGCCGGTCTTGCCATGGCGCTGCAGCGCCTCGCAGAACAGCCCCAGCAGCAGGTCGCATTCCTTGCGTTCGCCGGTGAACTCGGCGGGGTAATCCAGCACCAGCATGGCCGCGTCGGCGTCGCTGCGCAGGGCGCTGTCGAGCATGCGCTGCTTGGCCTCGCCGTCGCCCCAGATCGCCGTGGTGAAGTCCAGCGGGTTGACCAGGTTGGCGTAGGCCGGCAGCACCTGGGCCAGTTCGTCGACCTGGCTGCTGTGCAGAGCAGGCAGGCGCAGCTGGTTGCTTTCGCTGTAGTCGGCGATCAGGCCGGCGTCCCCGCCTGAGCAGGCCAGGGCGATCAGGCTGTCGCCCTTGGGCAGGTTGCCGCAGGCGGCGGCCTTGAGGGTTTCGACGAAGCTCACCGGGCCACTGACACGGATCACCCCAAGGCGCTCGAACAAGCTGTCGTACAGGGCGTCGGAGCCGGACAGCGAGCTGGTATGACTCAACGCCAGTTCGGCGCCGATCTGCGACACGCCGGTCTTCAGCGCGATGATCGGGATGCCCTTCTCCAGCGCCTTGTGCGCGGCGCGGGCAAAGCCCGGCACGTTCTTCAAGCCTTCCAGGTGCAGGCCAATGGCCGTGACCCGTGCCTCGTCGAGCAGCACGTCCATCAGTTCGGCGATGCCCAGCTGTGCCTGGTTGCCGACCGAGGCCATGTAGGCCACCGGCAGCGAACGGTCGCTCATGGACAGGTTGTAGGCAAAGTTGCCGCTCTGGGTCAGCACCGCCACGCCCTTGTCCACCGCCTTGCCGCCGTGGGCCACGGGCCACAGGGCGGCGCTGTGCAGGTAGTCGAGCAGGCCGTAGCAGTTGGGCCCGAGCAGGGCCATGTCGCCGGCGGCGGCCAGCAATTGCTGTTGCAGGGCCTGGCCTTCGGCGCCGCTTTCGGCGAAGCCCGAGGCATAGCAGATCGCCCCGCCCGCGCCCTTGGCGGCCAGCTCGGCGACGCAGGCCAGGGTCAGATCGCGGTTGGTGGCGATGAACACTGCGTCCGGCGCGCAGGGCAGCTCGGCCACGCTGCGCACGCACGGCACGCCGTCGATGCTGTCGTGCTGCGGGTTTACCAGCCACAGCTGGCCCTGGTAGCCGCCGTCGGCGCAGCGCTTGAGTGCGCGGGCCATGCTGCGCCCGCCGATGAAGGCCAGGTGCCGGGGCGCCAGCAGGCGCTTGAGGTTGTCACGAATGGCGTTGGACATGGCGAGGCTCCGGTCAGCGCAGCAGCGGGCGCAGCAGTTCGCGGGAGATGATGTGGCGCTGGATCTCCGAGGTGCCTTCCCAGATCCGCTCGATCCGCGCGTTGCGCCAAATCCGCTCCACCGGGCCTTCGTCCATCAGGCCCATGCCGCCGTAGATCTGCACGGCCTCGTCGGCCACCTTGCCCAGCACTTCGCTGGCGAACAGCTTGGCCATGCCGGCCTCGCCATCGGTCATGCTGCCCTGGTCCATCTTCCAGGCGGTGTGCAGGGTCAACAGCTCGGCGGCGCGGATCTGCGTGGCCATGTCGGCCAGCTTGAACGACACCCCCTGGTAGCTGCCGATCGCCTGGCCGAACTGCTTGCGGTCGGCTGCCCATTGCAGCGACGCATCCAGCGCACGCTGGGCCTGGCCGACACAGTTGGCGGCGACCATCACCCGGCCTGCGGTCAGCCAGGCGTTGGCCACTTCCCAGCCCTTGCCGACTTCACCGAGCACCTTGCTGGCCGGCACCCGGCAGTCGTCGAAGAACATCTCGAAGGTGTGGTAGCCGCGGTTGCTCACGCATTTCGGGCCACGGCGGATGGTCATGCCCGGGGTGTCGCGGTCGACCAGGAAGGCGGTCACCGCGTTGCGCTTGCGGCCGTTGTGCTCATAGGTGTCGGTAACGGCGAAGACGATGGCGAAGTCGGCGTGCCCGGCATGGCTGATGAAGTGCTTGCTGCCGTTGAGCACGAAGTCGTCGCCCTCGCGCAGGGCGCGGGTCTTGATGGCGTTGGCGTCGGAGCCGGCGCCCGGCTCGGTCAGGGCGAAGCAGTCGATCTTCTCGCCCTGGATGCAGGGCAGCAGGTAATCGTCGATCTGCTGGCCGGTGCAGGCCATGAGGATCTTCGAGGGCCGCGCGACGAACACATGCAGCGCCCAGGAGACCTTCGACAGCTCGCGCTCGATCAGCGCCTGGGACAGGTAGTCGAGGCCGCCGCCGCCCACTTCCTCGGGCATGTTGAAGGCGTAGAAGCCAGCGGCGATGGCCTTGCCGCGGATCTGCGCAGCAAGTTCGGGAGAGACCTCATCGGCGCGGTCCACGGCCTCTTCATGGGGCAGCAGCTCCTTGGCGACGAAGCTGCGTACGGCATCCACCAACATTTCTTGTTCTTGGGTCAGTTGGAAATTCATGGCCTGTTCCTGGGTAACCGGGGGAAAGAGGGAGTGCTTATTTGCCGATGAAGCGTGGCGCGCGTTTTTCGCTGGCGGCGCGCAAGGCCTCGGCGCCGTCTTCGCTGCGCCCGCAGAGCAGGCCGGCGGCCAGTTCGGCGCTGAGCTGTTCGGCCAGGCTGCGCTGGGCGCCGTCACGGATCAGGCGCTTGGTCTGGGCATGGGCGAAGGTCGGACCCTGGGCCAGGCGCGCAGCCAATTCGGCGGCGGCCGTGGCCAGTTGCTCGTCGGCGACCACTTCACCCACCAGGCCGGCGGCCAGGGCACGCTCGGCGCCCCACAGTTCGTCGAGGAACAGCAGGCGCTTGGCCTGTTCGGTGCCGATCAGCCGTGGCAGGTGCCAGCTGGCGCCGGCGTCCGGCGAGTAGGCCATGCTGGTGTAGCCGGCCTTGAAGCGGGCCGATTGCGCGGCCAGGCGCAGGTCGCAGCACAGCGACAGGTCCATGCCGGCGCCGACGGCGGTGCCGTTGATGGCGGCGATGGTGGGTTTATCGAGGCTGTGCAGGCACTGCATCAGGGCGTGGGCAGTTTCGGTCCAGCCGTAGGTTTCCAGTGCGCCGCGGGCTTCGGCCTCGGCCCATTCGGCAAGGTCGGCACCGGCGCAGAAGCTGCGGCCGGTGCCGGTCAGCACCACCACGCGCACGGCCGGGTCGCTGTTACAGGCTTCCAGGGTGGCGTGCAGGTGTTTGAGGGTTGGGATATCCAGGGCGTTGCGCTGGTCGGGGCGGTTCAGGGTGATCCAGGCGACGCCGGCTTCAACCTGGATAAGTAGGGACGACGGAGCAGTCATGACGGGCCTCGGATTGTTGTGATTGTGCTGAGGGTGGGTGACTTGAGGCTCATGCTAAACGAGTGTTCAACAAGGAGGCAATTGGGGGAGAAGGTGGTGTTACAACTTCGAACAAGTGGTGGGGAATCAGGGGGAAGAGCAGGATCGCGATTGGGCTGGAAGGTGCATGGCGACAGGGTTGAAGCGCCTATGAGATCGAGCGCCGCCCGCGCGGCGCATCGCTGGCAAGCCAGCTCCCACATCTGTTTCGGGCCAGTTACTCCTGTGACTTCATCGCTGTACGCCTTGTTGGTTCGACTCGATTTCGAAGTGGGCGCTGAAGGCCCTGCGCCTGACTTGAGACATGCACCAAGGCGGGCAGCGGTACCCTCACAGGCATAATTGGCCCGAAACAAATGTGGGAGCTGGCTTGCCAGCGATGCGCCGCGCGGGCGGCGCTCGAT
>NZ_JBDJLM010000077.1:0-23901 GCF_039673365.1 Pseudomonas sp. TWI923
TCGGGCCCCTTCCCTCGCCTACGCCTCCCCCTCTGGGGGGGGGGGTCCCCCGGGCTATGAGGCCACCACTTGGTCGCTCCCCACACCGAACCCTGGGCCGACGCGGTATACTCCCGCTCTTTTTTCCCGGAGCGACGTCATGTCCCTGCCCAGCCTTCGTCTCAAAGCCAATGCCGACCGCCGCCTGCGCGCCGGCCACCTGTGGGTCTACAGCAATGAAGTCGACGTTGCCGCCACCCCGCTGCAGGGCCTGAAGGCCGGCCAGCAGGCCATCCTCGAAGCCGCCAACGGCAAGCCGCTGGGCGTGGTGGCCATGAGCCCGAACAACCTGATCTGCGCCCGCCTGCTGTCGCGCGACGCCAAGCTGCCGCTGGACAAGTCGCTGCTGGTGCACCGCCTGAACGTGGCCCTGTCGCTGCGCGAGCGGCTGTTCGACAAGCCGTGCTACCGCCTGGTCTACGGCGACTCCGACCTGCTGCCGGGCCTGGTGGTCGACCGTTTCTTCGACATCCTCGTGGTGCAACTGGCCTCGGCCACCATGGAAGCGCACAAGGACGAAGTGATCGCCGCCCTGATCCAGGTGCTCAAGCCCAGCGGCATCCTGTTCAAGAACGACTCCGCCGCCCGTGACGCCGAAGGCCTCGAGCGCTACGTCGACACCGTCTACGGCGAAGTCCCGGACTGGGTCGCCCTGGAAGAGAACGGCGTCAAGTTCGAAGCCCCGGTGCGTGAAGGGCAGAAGACCGGCTGGTTCTACGACCACCGCATGAACCGCGCGCGCCTGGCGCCCTACGTCAAAGGCAAGCGCGTACTCGACCTGTTCAGCTACATCGGTGGCTGGGGCGTGCAGGCCGGCGCATTCGGCGCCAGCGAAGTGTTCTGCGTGGACGCCTCGGGCTTCGCCCTCGACGGCGTCGAGCGCAATGCCGCACTGAACGGCATCAGCGAGAAAGTCACCTGCATCGAAGGCGATGTGTTCGAAGCCCTGCGCGAGCTCAAAGCCGCCGAAGAGCGCTTCGACGTGATCGTTGCCGACCCGCCCGCCTTCATCAAGCGCAAGAAAGACCTGAAGAACGGCGAGGCCGCCTACCGCCGCCTCAACGAACAGGCCATGCGCATGCTCAACAAGGACGGCATCCTGGTCAGCGCCTCGTGCTCGATGCACCTGCCCGAGGACGACCTGAACAACATCCTGCTGACCAGCGCCCGCCACCTGGACCGCAACCTGCAGTTGCTCGAGCGCGGCGGCCAGGGCCCGGACCACCCGGTGCACCCGGCGATCAGCGAGACCCGTTACATCAAGAGCATTACCTGCCGCTTGCTGCCGAACAGCTAAGCACGCTGGCCTGACAGCATGGGGCCCCATGCTGTCAGGCCAGCCCCGGTTACCGCCTGAAGTCCTGCATCAGCTCCTGCCCGTCGATGCTCAAGGTCTTGTAGCGCGGCGTGACCAGCTTCACCGCCCCTTCGCGAATGCCCTTGACCACCCCATCCAGGTTGTCCATGTTGCCGCTCAGACTCCCCACTTCCTGCCATTCCCGGTTTTCCCAGGTGAGCACGAACAGGCGCGATGCATAAGTGTGCCGAGGAATCATCAACACTTCGTTGTGGCCGTCGCCATCCAGGTCGACCGCCCACAGGTAGCAGCCCTTACCGCCGCACTGGCTTTCGGCCAGGGTCGAGTCAGCCAAGGCTTCAGTGCTGGACTGCACCGGCCCCAGCCACTCCAGCTTTGGCCCGCGCTCCTCGGCCACTGCCGGGCGTCGCACTTCCTCCAGCGTCGCCAGCAGTTGCGCGCGCCCTGAAGCATCGAACAACTCATCCGTTTGCAGCCGTTTTTCAAGCTGCTCGAAGGCGTCACGCCCCGGCTGGCCCAGGTCGTGGTACAGGTTTCGCGCATCGAACTCGCTGACCGGCGTACGCCCACTGACCAGGCGCTCGACCTGGTTTTTCGCACTCAGCGCCTGTGGCGCGAGCAACGGCGTATAGAACAGCACCACCAGCGCCGCGCTCAGCAGGGCGATCCACGGGTTGCTCACCCGCAGGCTGCTCAGCCAGCCCTGACGCGACGCCAGCACCGCCCAGGCCGCCGCCAGGCCGTGGGCCTGCATCACCCCCACCAGCAACAGCGCCATGATGCGCGACGGTGTCAGCCCGTACTGATCGATGCGCATCCAGCTGGCGTAAGCCGCCAGGCCCACCAGTACCGGCAGGCACAGCAGGCTGGCGTTTACCAGGCGTTTGAGCGCAACGGGATAGACGCTGCCCTGATGCCCCTCCTGGAACACACCATTGACCAGGAACAGGTTGATGATCGCCAGCATCAGCAACAGGGTCGTCGAATAGCCTGTATCCCACACCGGCTGCAGCCCGGTAAACGGCAGCGTCAGGGTGAACAGCACGGTAATCAGTGCACCGAGCGGCAGCAGGAAGCGGCACAGGGTCAGCAGGATGCCACGCAGCAGGCCGATTACTTTTTCGTTCTCCCGGCCCATGCGCATTCCCAGGGAGAACACCACCGGCAGCACCAGCCAGAGGAACACCGGCGACTCCACCGCCTCCTTCACCTGCGGGATGCCCAGCATGCTGAACAGCAGCGCGCACAGCCACAGCAATTGCCAGAACAGGCCGGTCAGCATCTGCGCCAGGAACAGGATGAACACATTGTTCCAGGCATGCCGGAACAGGTCTTCGTAGCGCAGCCGCAGCCCTTCGCCGGTCGGCCAGGCAAGGATGAACGCGGTGCCGATATAGCCCAGCACCACCGCCGCCAGGCACCAGGTCATCTGCAGCCAGCCGCTGGGCTCGGCGGCGAACACCCAGGCGCTGATCCCGCTGATCAACAAGGTCAGGCCCAGTACCAGCCAGCCCGTACCGCGCTGGCGCACAGCGCTGCCGAGCAACTGCAGGTTGAGACCCGCCACCGCCACAGCGACACAGACCGCGACCGACAGGCCGAAGCCGAGCACTTCACCGCGCCCCAGCACGGCGGCAAGCAATACCAGGCCCTGAAGCAGGCCGATAACAACGTAATACAACAACGAGCGAGCAGGCGCCGGCATGGCAAATCCTTTTGGCCAGAGGGGTATAAAGCGCGCCAGTCTACCGAACCCTGCGCAACCGATGCCAAAGGCTTTAACGTGCGGGCTGGGCCGACTGCCAATTATCACAACGGCATTCCCTCGCAGGCGCGGCGGTGTAGAATCGGGCCTATTCATCGCCAGTCATCCCCGGCGGGTTTATGAGCTCTGGTCGAGCCTGCGGCGATCCCGCGCGGTCTTCGGCCCCCATCCTTGCCAGCGGCAACCGGCCTTCGGCGTATCAGGACAAGAGAAGCTCACTCCCTATTTACGTGATGTGATTTAGCCGCCAGGAGCGCTCCATGCCTGATTACCGTTCCAAGACCTCCACCCACGGCCGCAACATGGCCGGCGCCCGCGCCCTGTGGCGCGCCACCGGGATGAAGGACGACGATTTCAAGAAACCGATCATCGCCATCGCCAACTCGTTCACCCAGTTCGTCCCAGGGCACGTGCACCTGAAGGACCTGGGCCAGCTGGTCGCCCGCGAGATCGAACGCGCCGGTGGCGTGGCCAAAGAGTTCAACACCATCGCTGTCGATGACGGCATCGCCATGGGCCACGACGGCATGCTGTACTCGCTGCCCAGCCGCGAGATCATCGCCGACGCCGTCGAGTACATGGTCAACGCCCACTGCGCCGACGCCATCGTCTGCATCTCCAACTGCGACAAGATCACCCCCGGCATGCTGATGGCCGCCCTGCGCCTGAACATCCCGGTGATCTTCGTCTCCGGCGGCCCGATGGAAGCCGGCAAGACCAAGCTGGCCAGCCACGGCCTGGACCTGGTCGACGCCATGGTCATCGCCGCCGACTCCAGCGCCTCCGACGAGAAAGTCGCCGAGTACGAGCGCAGCGCCTGCCCGACCTGCGGTTCCTGCTCCGGCATGTTTACCGCCAACTCGATGAACTGCCTGACCGAGGCCCTGGGCCTGGCCCTGCCGGGCAACGGCTCGACCCTGGCCACCCACTCGGACCGCGAGCAGCTGTTCCTCACCGCTGGCCGCACCATCGTCGAGCTGTGCAAACGCTACTACGGCGACAACGACACCTCGGTCCTGCCGCGCAGCATCGCCAACTTCAAGGCGTTCGAGAACGCCATGATGCTCGACATCGCCATGGGCGGTTCGACCAACACCATCCTGCACCTGCTGGCCGCGGCCCAGGAAGGCGAGGTGGACTTCGACCTGCGCGACATCGATCGCCTGTCGCGCAAGGTGCCGCAGCTGTGCAAGGTGGCGCCGAACATCCAGAAGTACCACATGGAAGACGTGCACCGCGCCGGCGGCATCTTCAGCATCCTCGGCTCGCTGGCCCGTGGTGGCCTGCTGCACACCGACCTGCCGACCGTGCACAGCGCCAGCATGGAAGAAGCCATCGCCAAGTGGGACATCACCCAGACCGATGACGAAGCCGTGCACACCTTCTTCAAGGCAGGCCCGGCCGGCATCCCGACGCAGACCGCTTTCAGCCAGTCGACCCGTTGGGAAACCCTCGACGACGACCGCGAAAACGGCTGCATCCGCAGCTTCGAGCACGCCTACTCGCAAGAAGGCGGCCTGGCCGTGCTGTACGGCAACATCGCCCTGGACGGCTGCGTGGTGAAGACCGCCGGCGTGGATGAGTCGATCCATGTGTTCGAAGGCAACGCGAAGATCTTCGAAAGCCAGGACAGCGCCGTGCGCGGCATCCTTGCCGACGAAGTGAAGGCCGGTGACATCGTCATCATCCGCTACGAAGGCCCGAAAGGCGGCCCGGGCATGCAAGAGATGCTCTACCCGACCTCGTACCTGAAATCCAAAGGCCTGGGCAAAGCCTGCGCCCTGCTCACCGACGGCCGCTTCTCCGGTGGCACTTCCGGCCTGTCGATCGGCCACGCCTCGCCGGAAGCCGCCGCAGGCGGTGCCATCGGCCTGGTGCGCGACGGCGACAAAGTGCTGATCGACATCCCCAACCGTTCGATCAACCTGCTGGTCAGCGACGAAGAGCTGGCCGCGCGTCGCGTCGAGCAGGACAAGAAAGGCTGGAAGCCGGCCGAAGTACGCCCACGCAAGGTGACCACCGCGCTGAAGGCCTACGCCCTGCTGGCCACCAGTGCCGACAAAGGTGCGGTGCGTAACAAGGCGATGCTTGAAGGGCTGTGAGGCTTTGATGGCATAAAAAAACCGGCGCCTGGTGCGCCGGTTTTTTATGCCTGCTTTGCGCAACACACGCCCCCTGTAGGAGCGGCCTTGTGTCGCGAAAGGGCCGCGCAGCGGCCCCATCAACGCAGATGTCAACGCTGATTTCCTGGGGCCGCTTCGCGGCCCTTTCGCGACACAAGGCCGCTCCTACAGATGAACGCGGCGGCAGTTACTGAATCTGCTCCGGCGTCACGATCACCCAGTTCTTGTCCGCCGTCACCGGCAGCCCCTCCTTGGCCTGGGCCGCCGCATGCTTGGCGATCATGCCGTTCAACTGGTCCATGTACTTGGCCTTGCGGTTGATCCACAGGTGGATGCCGCCCTTGCTCACATCGACGCTGTGGAACTGCATGTAGCCATCGCTGGTCGGCGTGTCGCCACCCACCAGCACCGGCTTCTTCCATTCGTCGATATAAGTCAGGATCGCCGCCTGCTTGCCGGCCATCCAGGTCGCCGGGGTCCACAGGTACGGGGTCAGTTCCAGGCCTTCGTTGGCCTTGGGGTCATAGTGCCCGGCGCTGATCTGCTTGCGCGCGGTGGTCAACTGGCCCGTGGCGCGGTCCTTGAGCAGCAGGCTGACGCCGATCACGTTCTCGGGTTTGACGTTGTAGCCGTACTTGGGATCGGCGGCGACCATGCGCACCAGCTCTTCCGACGCCGCCGAGATCACGTACACCTCGATGCCGTTCTCCATCAGCTTGTTGTACAGCTCGGCCTGGCCGGTGAAGACCTTGGGCGGCTGCACCTCGATGGTCTTGACCTGATCCCCTTCGTAATAGGTGCTGGGGATCGGCTTGCCCGAGGCCATCAACTCGTCGACCTGCTGCTTCAGCTCCTTGAGGGTGAAGCCCGAGAACACCTGGGCCACCCAGGGGTAACAGACCATGTCGTCGATTTCGCACAGGCGGTAGTAGTAGCTGAACAGGCTCTCCTTGTGCTCGGCGGTGTCCTTGAACGGGATCAGCTTGAGCGAGGGGTCGAGCTTGTCGCGGGTCAGCAGGCCCTTGTTCTCCATGTACGGCAACAGCGACTCTTCGAGGTCGAAGCGGTAGCTGGTGTTGTCCATGTCGAACACCGCGTAGTTACCCTTGTTGGCATTGGCGGCGATCATCGCGTCCAGCTTGCTAGCCGCCTCGGCGGGCCAGTGCTTGAGCTCGGTGGCCGCCCAGCTGCTGGCACTGAGCAACAGGGCCAACCCGCCGGCGAGCAGTTTCGGCGCAGACATCATGTGCAGTTCTCCCAAAGACGTGGCCGCTCAACCCTAGACCCGTTTTGTGACACCCGGACGTTCGCGACCGACCCCGACGCAGCCGCAAACGCCATGCGGATTGCCAATAACGACATGGCGTTATTCCATAAACGACTATGTAAATTCCTTTTAGGTATAAATTCGTTTGTTTTCAGGCTGTTAGCATTTCCGTTCGCAATCGCTCATCAGAGGCGATGCCTCTTCTGCTTTTTCTGGAGCTTCAATGAACCTGCCGCTGTCTCTCAACCTGCTGGCGTTCCTGGCCCTGCTGCTGGGCCTGGCGCAAACCCGCCGCACCGACTGGAGCCTGGCCAAGAAAGTACTGCTGGGCCTGGCCCTGGGCGTGGGCTTCGGCCTGGTCCTGCACACGGTCTACGGCGCCGGCCACCCGGTACTGAAAGCCACCATTGCCTGGCTCGACCTGGTCGGCAACGGCTATGTCGGCCTGCTGCAGATGATCGTCATGCCGCTGATCTTCGCCTCGATCCTCAGCGCCGTGGCCCGCCTGCACAATGCTTCGAGCCTGGGGCGCATCAGCGTGCTGAGCATCGGCACCCTGCTGCTGACCACCGCCATCGCCGCGCTGATCGGCATTGTCCTGACCAACCTGTTCGGCCTCAGCGCCGAGGGCCTGGTGGCCGGCGCGCAGGAAAGCGCGCGGCTGCAGGCGATCCACAGTGACTACGCGGGCAAGGTCGCCGACCTCAACATCCCGCAGCTGCTGCTGTCGTTCGTCCCCACCAACCCGGTGGCCGACCTGGCGCGGGCCAAGCCGACCTCGATCATCAGCGTGGTGATCTTCGCCGTGTTTCTGGGCCTGGCCGCCTTGCAACTGATCAAGGACGACAAGGACAAAGGCGAACGCGCGCTGTCGGCCATCGACGTGCTGCAAGCCTGGGTGATGCGCCTGGTGCGCCTGGTGATGAAGCTCACCCCCTATGGCGTGCTGGCGCTGATGACCAAGGTGGTGGCCAGCTCCAACCTCGACGACATCCTCAAGCTGGGCAGCTTCGTGGTGGTGTCGTACATCGGCCTGGGCCTGATGTTCGTGGTGCACGGGGTGATCCTGGCGCTGACCGGCGTCAGCCCGCTGCGCTTCTTCCGCAAAGTGTGGCCGGTACTGACCTTCGCCTTCACCAGCCGCTCCAGCGCCGCCAGCATCCCGCTGAACATCGAGGCGCAAACCCAGCGCCTGGGCGTGCCGCAGTCGATCGCCAGCTTCAGCGCCTCGTTCGGCACCACCATCGGCCAGAACGGCTGCGCCGGCCTGTACCCGGCGATGCTCGCGGTGATGGTCGCCCCGGCGGTGGGCATCGACACCTTCGACCCGCTGTGGATCGCCACCCTGGTGGCCATCGTCACCCTGAGCTCGGCCGGTGTGGCCGGCGTGGGGGGTGGTGCGACCTTCGCCGCGCTGATCGTGCTGCCGGCCATGGGCCTGCCAGTGGAGCTGGTGGCACTGCTGATCTCGGTGGAGCCGCTGATCGACATGGGGCGCACGGCATTGAACGTGAGTGGCTCGATGACCGCCGGCGTGGTCACCAGCCAACTGCTGAAGCAGACCGACCAACAGGTGCTGGGCGGGGATGAGCATGCCGAGCTGAGTCACGGTTGAAATCGTCAGGGCTGCTCTGCAGCCCTACCGCAGGCTGGCGCCAGCTCCCACAAGACTGCTCATGCCTTGGCTTGATGCTTTCCCTGTGGGAGCTGGCGAAGCCTGCGATAGGGGCGCAAAGCGCCCCCAGCAACCTCAAACCTTGTCCCAGACCTCGAAGTGATAGGCCGGCTTGCCTTCCTCAACCTGCGCCTCGCTCGACGCCAGGTTCCACTGCCCCTTGTCAAACTCGGGGAACCACGCATCCCCCTCCGGCGAAAGCTCGACCCGAGTCAGGTACATGCGGCTCACCAGCCCCTTCTCCAGCGCCTGCCCATACAGCTGCGCGCCGCCAATCAGCATCAGCTCGTCGACACCCTGCTGCCGCGCCCACTGTTCGGCACGCTCCAGCGCCTGTTCCAGCGACGCGAACACCTCGGCGCCCGCCAGCTGCAAGCCAGGCTGGCGGCTGACCACGATGTTCAACCGCCCCGGCAACGGCCGGCCCAGCGAATCCCAGGTCTTGCGCCCCATGATGATCGGCTTGCCCAGGGTGGTGGCCTTGAAGTACTTGAAGTCCCCCGGCAGGTGCCAGGGCATGGTGTTGTCGATGCCGATCACACGGTTCTCGGCGAGGGCCGCGATCAGGCTGAGGGGGAGTGAGGTAGTCATGGCGGCGAGGATAGCACCGGGCACGTGGGTTATGCTTGCGCCCTGACCTGTGCAATGGACGAGCTTGTGACTGCACTGACTGAACTGGACAAACACTGGCTCACCGAAGCGGTGCGCCTGCGCGAAGAACACGCCGGCCCCCTGGAGGACCAGGAAGCCAACCGCCGCGCCCGCCAGCAGGGTGGCGACCTGGCCACGCGCATCGCAACCCGCGCCCTGTGGCTGGCCGAGCGCGATCGTATGGCCGAGGCGCTGCGCCACTGGAAGCAAGGCGCCCGCCTGGCCTTGATGGCGTTGATGGTGCTGGCCGTGTTCAGCGGCGCCGGCCTGGGCCTGGCGGCGCTGGGCGACGGCCAGCGCCCGGTGAACGTGTTCTGGGCCCTGGGCAGCCTGCTCGGCCTCAACCTGGTGTTGCTGGCCGGCTGGGCCATCGGCTTTTGCTACGCCGGCGAACAGGGTGCAACGCTGGGCCGCCTGTGGTTGTGGCTGAGCGAACGCCTGGCCCGTGATGCCAAGGCCGCGCAACTGGCCCCGGCGCTGCTGGTACTGTTGCAGCGCCAGCGCCTGAACCGCTGGCTGCTCGGTGCCCTGGTGCATGGCCTGTGGCTGTTGGCGATGCTGGCGGCGCTGGGCATGTTGCTGGCGTTGCTGGCAACCCGGCGCTACGGCTTCGTCTGGGAAACCACGCTGCTCGCCGCCGAACCCTTCATCGCCCTCACCCACGCCCTCGGCGCCCTGCCCTCGTTGCTGGGCTTCGCCGTGCCGGACGAAGCGATGATCCGCGCCAGCGGCGACACCCTGCCGGCCCTCGACCTGGCGCGCCAGGCCTGGGCCAGCTGGCTGCTCGGCGTGGTGCTGGTGTACGGCCTGTTGCCGCGCCTGGTGCTGGCCGCGCTGTGCCTGTGGCGCTGGCGCCAGGGCCGCGAGCGGCTGACCCTGGACCTCAACCTGCCCGGCTACGCGCAGTTGCGTGAAGCGCTGATGCCACGCAGCGAGCGGATCGGCGTACAAGACGCGGCCCCAGAAGCACTCCCGCGGTTCGAGGCCGGGCAACTGGACAGAGGCAGCAGCGGCGCCCTGCTGGTGGGCCTGGAGCTGGACGATCGGCAGCCCTGGCCACCGGCCCTGCCGCAAGGCGTAACCAACGCCGGCGTGCTCGACAGCCGCGAATCGCGCAACAAACTGCTCGAACAGCTCGGCCGCTTCCCCCCGGCGCGCCTGGCCATCGCCTGTGATCCGCGCCGCTCACCGGACCGTGGCAGCCTGGCGCTGCTCGCGGAGCTGGCGCGCAATGCCGGCGCCACGCGCATCTGGCTGCTCCAGCCACAACCCGGCCAGGCGCTGGACGCCGCGCGCCTGGGCGACTGGCACGACGCCCTCGACCGCCTGGGCCTGCCCCACGCCGACACCTCGCCGCTGACCTGGCTGGAGCATGGCCATGACTGAGCCCCTGAAACTGGCCGTGGTCGGCCACACCAACGTCGGCAAGACCTCGCTGCTGCGCACCCTCACCCGCGATGTCGGCTTTGGCGAGGTCTCGCACCGCCCCAGCACCACCCGCCATGTCGAAGGCGCGCGCCTGTCGGTGGACGGCGAGCCGCTGCTGGAGCTGTACGACACCCCCGGCCTGGAAGACGCCATCGCCCTGCTCGACTACCTGGAACGCCTCGAGCGACCGGGCGAGCGGCTGGACGGCCCGGCCCGGCTGGAGCGTTTCCTCCAGGGTAGCGAGGCGCGCCAGCGCTTTGAACAGGAAGCCAAGGTGCTGCGCCAGTTGCTGGCGAGCAACGCCGGGCTGTATGTGATCGATGCCCGCGAACCGGTGCTGGCCAAGTATCGCGACGAGCTTGAGGTGCTGGCCGGTTGCGGCAAGCCACTGCTGCCGGTGCTCAACTTCGTCGCCAGCCACCAGCACCGCGAGCCGGAATGGCGCGAAGCCCTGGCGCGGCTGGGCCTGCACGCGCTGGTGCGGTTTGACAGCGTGGCCCCGCCGGAAGACGGCGAACGGCGCCTCTACGAAAGCCTCGCCCTGTTGCTGGAAGACGCCCGCCCGGCCCTGCAGCGGCTGATCGACGACCAGCAGGCGCAGCGCCTGGCCCGCCAGCACAGCGGCAAACGCCTGATCGCCGAATTGCTGCTCGATTGCGCCGCCTGCCGGCGCAGTGTCGAGCCCGCCGACGAAGCCAATGCCATCGAAGCCCTGCGCCGCGACGTACGCCAGCGTGAGCAGCGCTGTGTCGAGGCGCTGCTCAAGCTCTATGCCTTCCGCCGCGAAGATGCCGATGCCGGTGACCTGCCATTGCTGGATGGCCGCTGGGGCGATGACCTGTTCAACCCGGAAACCTTGAAGTTGCTGGGCGTGCGCCTGGGCAGCGGGGTGGCGGCAGGTGCAGCGGCCGGTGCCGGCGTCGACCTGCTGGTCGGCGGCCTGACCCTCGGCGCCGCGGCGCTGGCCGGGGCCATTGCCGGCGGCGCGCTGCAAACGGCGCGCAACTATGGCGCGCGGTTGATGGGCAAGCTCAAGGGCCAACGGGAATTGACGGTGGATGACACCGTGCTGCGCCTGCTGGCGCTGCGTCAGCAGCAGTTGATGGTGGCGCTGGAGCGCCGCGGGCATGCGGCGCAGGACAGCATTCGCCTGGGCGCACTGGACGAGAAGGCCTGGCGCGAAGGCAAGCTGCCCGAGGCGCTGAGCAAGGCGCGGGCACATCCGCAGTGGTCGACGCTTAATCCGCGGGCCAAGGTGAATCAGCCGGAGCGCCAGGAGCAGCTGGAGGCGTTGGTTTTGCAGATCTGAGTCAGCAGGGCCTCTTCGCGGCTAAATCGCATCGGCGCACCGCCGCTCCCACAGGTTCACTGCTGCTTTTGAGCGCAACGAGATCCTGTGGGAGCGGCGGTGCGCCGATGCGATTTACCCGCGAAGAGGCCGGTGCAGGCCATCAAAGTCTCAGAGCAATGCCAAGGCCTTCTGCTTCAGCACCATCAGGTCCATCACCTCAACCCCGACCTCCTTGGCCAACTCATCCCACTCGCGCATCCGCAGGCTCAGCGCAAACAACGGATCCCCCTCGAACGCATCCGCCTCGGCATCGCTCATCACCCCGCCCTGATACCCCAGTGTGCGCCGGCTGGCCTCGCTCAGCCGGTCGTAATAGCCCGGCTTACGCAGGGTCAGGTAGCGCTTGGCCTCGACGTGGTACTCCACCAGGCGCGCCATGCGCTCGCCGAAGCCGGCACGGCGCAGGTACTCGGCGCCCAGGCGTTCGTGGCTGACCACGCCAAAGCCGCCCATGCTGGCTTCGCCTTCACCCAGCAAGTGGCCGATGTCGTGGAAGAAAGCCGCCAGCACCACTTCGTCGTCGTAACCTTCGGCCATGGCGAGTTGGGCAGCCTGGGACATGTGTTCGAGCTGGGTGATGGCTTCGCCGATGTAGTCGGCGCTGCCGTGGTGTTGGTAGAGGGTGAAGATCTGGTCGATCGAAGGCATCAAGCTTTGCTCCGGCTGAATTCAACGCTGCCTGTCATGACGCATTCGCGGGTAAACCCGCTCCCACAGGGGTCGCGCTTTACCTGTGGGAGCGGGTTCACCCGCGAAGAGGCCCCACCAGACTTACTGCTGGGCGACCTTCTCCGACTTGCCGTCATAGCGCTTGCGCCATTCGCTGAGGATCTCGTCGCGGTTCTTCGAGGCCCAGGCGAAGTCGTTCTTGATCAGGCGCTGCTCGTAGTCCGCCGGCAACTCGGTCTGGGGCTTGGCGATGCCCGGTGCGGCAAGCACGGCGAAGTTCTCTTTGTATAGCTCCATCGCCGCAGGGCTGGCGGAAAAATCTGCCAGGCGCCGGGCCGCATCGGCCTTCGGCGAGCCCTTGATCACGGCGGTGGCCTCGATCTCCCAGCCCAGGCCTTCCTTCGGCAGCACGATGTCCAGAGGCGCGCCCTGGCGCTTGAGCTGCACGGCCGGGTACTCGAACGAGATGCCGATCGGGAACTCGCCGGCGGCGGCCAGCTTGCACGGTTTAGAGCCGGAATGAACGTACTGGCCGATGTTCTGGTGCAGGGCGTCCATGTAGGCCCAGCCCTGGGGCTCGCCGAAGGTCTGCAGCCAGGCGCTTACATCCAGGAAGCCGGTGCCGGACGAGGCCGGGTTGGGCATGACGATCTTGCCCTTGTACTCGGGCTTGGTCAGGTCCTGCCAGCTCAGCGGCTTGCTCAGGCCCTGCTTCTCGGCTTCAACCGTGTTGAAGCAGATGGTCGCGGCCCACACGTCCATGCCGACCCAGGCCGGCGGGTTGGCGGCGTCGCGGTAATTCGGCGAGATCTTGCCCAGGTCCTTGGGCGCATAGGCATCGAGCATGCCGTTCTGGTCAAGGATGGCCAGGCTGGAGGCCGCCAGGCCCCACACCGCGTCGGCCTGCGGGCGGTCTTTTTCGGCCAGCAGCTTGGCGGTGATGATGCCGGTGGAGTCACGCACCCACTTGATCTCGATGTCCGGGTTGGCCTTCTCGAAGGCCTGCTTGTAGCTCTTGAGCTGCTCGGCCTCAAGGGCCGTGTAGACGGTCAGCTGGGTAGCGGCAGCCGAGGCCTGCAGGCTGAACACGGCGGATACGGCAGCGGCAAGTGCGAGGGGCTTGAACATGGTGCGGTTCCTATCGTTGTGGGCAGTCGATCAATGGCCGGGGGCGCGTTGGCGCCAGGCCTGGGAGCGGCGCAGCAGGCCGCGTGAAGCAGCGGCCAGCAGCAGCGAGGCGGCGGCGCTGGTGAGCAGGATCAGGGTGGACATGGCGGCGGCGCCGCCGACGTTGCCGGCGTCATCCATGTTCAGCACGGCGACGGCAGCGAGGATGGTGTCGGGGCTGTAGAGGAAGATCGCCGCCGACACGGTGGTCATGCCCGAGACGAACAGGTAGCGAATGATGTCCAGCAGCGCCGGCAGGCAGATCGGTACGGTGACGCGCATGAAGTGCTTGTACAGCGGCGCCTTGAGCGACAGCGCGGCGGCTTCGAACTCACCGTCGAGCTGGCGCAGGGCGGTGGTGGCGGTCATCTGCGCGGTGGTCAGGTAGTGGGCGATGGTGCACACCACCAGCAGCGCCATGCTGCCGTAGAACACATGCAGCGGGTTGCCGTTGAGGTTGAAGAAGAACACGTAGCCCAGGCCGAGTACCAGGCCGGGCACGGCCATGGGGATGAAGCTGAGCAGACGCAGGGCCTGGTTGAGCAGGCGTTGGCCTTGGGTCTTCTCCATCAGGTAGGCGCCGCTGAAGATGATCACGCTGCCGATCAGCGCGGTGCACAGGGCCATGGTCACGCTGTTGCGGTAGGCCAGCCAGCCGCCGCCGGCGGTGTCGTCGAACTGGTAGTGGTTCAGCGACAGCGACAAGTTGTAGGGCCAGAACTTGACCAGCGACGAATACACCGCCATGCCGATCACCGCCAGCAACGCCGCGCACACCACCAGCACCAGGGCCAGGAAGCAGGCATCGCGCAGCCTGGAAGGCTTGGGCTCGAACACCTGGGCGCGGCCGCTCATGGCGTCGCCCTGGCGGCGGCGCAACCAGGCATCGACGGCAAAGCTGAGCAAGGCCGGCACCAGCAGCACCATGCCGATCAGCGCGCCACGGCCGAACTGTTGCTGGCCGACCACCGCCTTGTAGGCTTCCAGCGCCAGCACCTGATAGTCGCCACCGACCACCACAGGCACGCCGAAGTCGGTGATGGTCAGGGTGAACACCAGGCAGAACGCGGCGAATACCGCCTGGCGGGTGGCCGGCCAGGTGATGCTGAAGAAGGCCCGGGCGGGCCCGGCACCCATGCTCGACGCCGCATCGAACAGCCGGGCATCGGCCAGCGACAGCGCCGACAGCAGGATCATCAGGGCATGGGGGAAGGTGTAGATGGCCTCGCCGAGGACGATGCCCCAGAAGCCGTAGATGTTGTCGCTGAGCAGCCCGCGCAGCAGGCCCTGGTTGCCGAACAGATACACCAGGGCGATGGCCGGCAGCATCGACGGCGCCAGCAGCGGCAGCAAGGAAATGCCGCGCCACAGGCCCTTGGCCGGGATCAGCGTGCGTTGCAGGGCATAAGCGAACAGGTAGGCCAGCGGCACGACGATGGCCGCGACGGTGAAGGCCACCGACAGGCTGTTGCCGAGCAGCCAGTGGAAGTTGGCGCTGGCGAACAGCTCGCGGGCCGCCACCAGGCCACCGCCCTGGCCTGCATCGGCACTGAAGCCTTTCCAGAAGATCGCCAGCAACGGCATCAGCACCGCCAGCACCAGCAGGATCAGCAGCAGGCTCTTGCCACCAACGACGAACAGCCGGTCACCGAAGGCGACGCCACTGCGCGGCGCGGCCTTGGCGCTGTTCAGGGGCAGGGTCATGGGCGCGGCCATCTCAGGCAAACACCTGCAGGCTCTGCGGTGGCAGGGCCACCCAGATGTCCTGCGAGCCCAGGCGCGGCATGGCTTCTGGGGCAAGCTCGGCGAGCAGGGCATGGCCCGGCAGGGCCTTGAGCTCGAAGCTCATGCGGCAGCGGTTGCCGAGGAAAGTGATCTCGCGGACCTTGGCCGGGAACAGGTTTTCCTCGTGCACCACCGGGTTCACGGTGATCGCCTCGGGGCGGCAGAACAAACGGCCGCTGCTGGCACGGCCGGCGTTGGCCGCCAGGCGCATGTTCATGCTGCCGACCTGGGCATGGCTGTCGCTGCTGCGCTGGAACGGCAGCCAGTTGCCCTGGCCGACGAACTCGGCGACGAACGGCGTGGCCGGCTGGTCGTAGATTTCCTGCGGGGTGGCGTACTGCTCGACCTTGCCGTTGTTCATCACGGCGATGCGGTCGGCCATCAGCATGGCCTCGTCCTGGTTGTGGGTCACCATCAGGGTGGTGATGCCCAGTTGGCGCTGCAGCTGGCGCAGCTCGGTGCACAGGTGCTCGCGAACCCGGGCGTCGAGTGCCGACATCGGCTCGTCGAGCAACAGCAGCGATGGCTTGGGGGCCAGGGCGCGGGCCAGGGCCACGCGTTGCTGCTGGCCGCCGGAAAGCTGGCCGGGGTATTTCTTTTCGCTGCCCGACAGGCCGACCAGTTCGAGCATTTCGCTGACACGCTGGCGCACCTGGTCACGGCTGCTGGCGGTCAGGCCGTAGGCGATGTTGGCTTCGACGGTAAGGTTGGGGAACAGCGCGTAGGACTGGAACAGGATGCCGTAGTCACGGGCCTGGGGCGGCAGCTCGGAGATGTCGCGATCGCCGATGTACAGGGTGCCGCGGTCCTGGCGTTCCAGGCCGGCGATGCAGCGCAGCAGGGTGGTCTTGCCGCAGCCCGAGGGGCCGAGCAGGCACACTAGCTCGCCAGCGGCGATGTCCAGGGACACGTCGTTGAGCGCGGTGAAGGCACCGAAGCGTTTGTGGATGCCGCGCACTTTCATCTGTGCGCCCGGGGTGACGTGGTTCATGGCGAGTCCTCATCGAAGCGATGGGGGCCATGCTAGGCAGGCTGTGCGAAGGTTCTGTGGCGTTGGGGCAAAAGCCGGTGATAGTGGTATAGGCAGATTTTGTAGTGGCTTTGGGGGCCTCTTCGCGGGTAAACCCGCTCCCACTGGTAATGCACAGTATTCAGAACCTGTGCTGTACCTGTGGGAGCGGGTTCACCCGCGAAGAGGCCTGCGCTTATCTAGAATTGCGAACCCACCACTTCCTGCGCCACCCCCAGGAGCGCCGCCGGCAACCGCGCCTGACGGCGCTCCTTCAGGCAATACAGGTACTCATGCATCACCGGCGCATCGTCCAGCGCCAGCACCCGCAGCTCGGGGTTATGCGGCACTTCATGGCGGGCAATGATGCTGATGCCGATATTGCGCAACACCGCCTCACGGATCGACTCACGGCTGCCGATCTCCAGCAGCGCCCCGGCCTTCACCCCGGCGTCCTGCAGCATCTGCTCGGTGAGCTTGCGGGTGGTAGAGCCCTTCTCGCGCATCAACAGGCAGTGCCCGGCCACCGCGTCGATCGACACCGCCTGGCGCTGTGCCAAGGGATGGTTGCGGTGTACCGCCAGTACCAGCGGGTCGGTGCCCAGCACCCGGCGCACCAGGCGTGCGTCTTCAAGCAGTTGCGACGAGGCGGCGATATCCACCCGGTAGTCCTCGAGCATTTCCAGCACCTGCTGCGAGTTGCCGATCTCCACCGCCACTTCTACCTGGGGCAGGCGCTCGCGGAAGATCTTCACAAGGTCGAGGATGTAGTACGGCGCGGTGGCGGCAATGCGCAGGCTGCCCTGGGCCTGGCCGCTGTTGCGCAATTCGAACTCAATGTCGGCTTCCTGTTGCAACAGCGCCTTAACCATCGGCAGCAGGCGCACGCCCTCCTCGCTCAGCACCAGGCGCCGGCCGCCACGGTAGAACAGCTCGACGTTGTACTGGCTTTCGAGGTTGCGGATCTGCGTGGTCACCGTGGGCTGGCTGAGCCCGAGCTTCTTCGCCGCCAAGGTGATGCTGCCCAGTCGGGCCACCATGTAGAAGGCTTTGAGCTCGGCACTCAGCATCGCGGTAGACCGCAGCTACAAGCGGCAAGCTGCAAGCGGCAAGAGAAAGTCGGCTCGCGTCGTTTCATGGATCTCGATTCCACCTCGTTCAGCTTGAAGCTTGCCGCTTGAAGCTTGCAGCTGTTACTTGCGCAGCAGGCGCAGGCCGTTGAACACCACCAGCAAACTCACGCCCATGTCGGCGAACACTGCCATCCACATGGTGGCCATGCCGGCAAAAGTGATTGCCAGGAATATCGCCTTGATCCCCAGGGCCAGCACGATGTTCTGGGTGAGGATCGCCGCACTTTGGCGCGACAGCCTGACGAACGCCGGGATTTTGCGCAAGTCATCGTCCATCAGCGCCACGTCGGCGGTCTCGATGGCGGTGTCGGTACCGGCGGCGGCCATGGCGAAACCGATCTCGGCGCGAGCCAGGGCCGGCGCGTCGTTGATGCCGTCACCGACCATGCCGACCCGGTGGCCCTCGGCGTACAGGCGCTCGATGGTGGCAAGCTTGTCCGCCGGCAGCAGGTTGCCCTCGGCCCGGTCGATCCCCACCTGGGCAGCGATAGCCTGGGCAGTGTGAGGATTGTCGCCGGTCAGCATGACCGTCTTGATACCGAGTTCATGCAGTTCGGCGATGGCCTGGCGGCTGCTGTCCTTGACCGTGTCGGCCACGGCGAAGAGTGCCAGCGGGCCACTGCGGTCGAGCAGCAGCACCACGGTCTTGCCCTGGCGCTCCAGCTGATCGAGCTCGGCTTCGAGCTGTGGCGAGCACAGGCCCAGCTCCTCGACCAGGCGATGGTTGCCCAAGTGGTAGGTTTCACCCCCGATGTCGCCGCGCACGCCACGTCCGGCCAAGGCGGCGAACTCGGTGACTTCGCTCAGTGCCAGGCCTTGCCCCTTGGCGAAGAGCGCGATGGCGCCCGACACCGGGTGGTCGGAACGGTCGGCGAGGCTTGCCGCCAGCGCCTGGGCGCGGCCTTCGAACAACGGGTCGAGCACCTTGCTGTCGGTTTGCACCGGCTTGCCGTGGGTGATGGTGCCGGTCTTGTCCAGGGCCAGGAAGTCCAGCTTGCGCCCACCCTCCAGGTACACGCCGCCCTTGATCAGGATGCCCTTGCGCGCGGCAGCGGCAAGGCCGCTGACAATGGTCACCGGGGTGGAGATCACCAGGGCGCACGGGCAGGCCACCACCAACAGCACCAGGGCGCGGTAGATCCAGTCGAACCAGGCGCCGGCCATGAACAGCGGCGGGATGATCGCCACGGCCAGGGCTACGGCGAACACCACCGGGGTGTAGATGCGCGAGAACTGGTCGACGAAGCGCTGGGTCGGCGCACGGGCGCCCTGGGCCTCTTCGACCGCCTTGATGATGCGTGCCAGGGTCGACTGGCCAGCGCCCGCGGTGACGCGATACTCCAGCGAACCGGCCTGGTTGATGGTGCCGGCGAACAGCTTGTCGCCCAGTGCTTTCTCTACCGGCAGGCTTTCGCCGGTGATCGGTGCCTGATCGACGCTGGATTGCCCACTGACAACCTCGCCGTCCAGGCCGATTCGCTCACCCGGGCGTACCCGCACCAGGGCGCCCAGCGTCACCTCGCGCACCTCGACTTCGCGCCACTGCCCGTCAGCCTGCTGCACGGTCGCCATGTCCGGCGCCAGTTGCATCAGGCCACCGATCGCGTTGCGCGCACGGTCCAGCGAGCGGGCCTCGATCAGCTCGGCGATGGTGAACAGCACCATCACCATGGCCGCTTCCGGCCACTGACCGATCAGCACGGCACCGGTCACGGCGATGCTCATCAGCGCGTTGATGTTGAGGTTGCGGTTCTTCAGGGCGATCCAGCCCTTCTTGTAGGTGCCCAGGCCGCAGCCGAGGATGGCGGCCAGGGCCAATGCCGCGACCACCCACTCTGGGGCAAGGGCGGAGAAATGCACGATTTCAGCGGCGATGGCCGCCACACCCGACAGCGCCAGCGGCCACCAGCGGGTCTTGGCGGCAGGTGCGGCACTGGCCTCGTCTTCACCGCTCAGCGGCTCGGCCTGCATGCCCAGGCTGTCGATGGCGCGCTCGATCTCGGCGGTGCCGTCAAGGGTGTGGCGTACTCCCAGCACGCGGTTGATCAGGTTGAATTCCAGCTGTTCGATGCCGGCCATCTTGCCCAGCTTGTCCTGGATCAGGGTCTGCTCGGTCGGGCAGTCCATGGCCTGAATGCGGAAACGGCTGAGCTGCGCCCCGGCGCTGGCCTTTTCGGTCAGTTGCACCAGGGCCGGCGCGGCGCTGGTGCCGCAGCAGCTGTGGGCATGGGTGTCGTGGCGATGGCCTTGGTCGCCATGCGCGTGGTCATGGGCGTGGCCGTGGTCATGCTTGTGTTCGGGGCTGACAGGCTGGTTCATGGAATCATCCTTAACTGAGCACTGGCCTCTGCAGTTATCCACAGAGCGGGTTGTTGCCAAGTGAACACCCTGTAGCCACTATAGGGTCAAGCCCTCTGCAGGAGATTTGCCATGAAGATCGGAGAACTGGCCAAGGCTACTGATTGCGCCGTGGAGACCATCCGCTACTACGAGCGCGAGCAACTGCTGCCCGAGCCCGCCCGCACCGATGGCAACTACCGGCTGTACACCCAGGCCCACGTGGAGCGGCTGACGTTCATCCGCAACTGCCGCACCTTGGACATGACCCTCGACGAGATCCGCAGCCTGCTGCGCCTGCGCGACAGCCCGGAAGGCTCGTGCGGCAGCGTCAATGCGCTGATCGACGAGCATATCGAGCATGTGCAGGCGAGGATCGACGGGTTGCTGGCGCTGCAGGCGCAGCTGGTGGATCTGAGGCAGCAGTGCAATGCGCAGGGGGCTGAGTGCGCGATCTTGCAGCAGTTGGAGACCAATGGGGCGGTGTCGGTGCCGGAGGTGGAGCATTCCCATGTGGGGCGTAGCCACGGGCATTGAAGCCTAAAAGCATCGCGGGGCAAGCCCGCTCCCACGCAGGCTATGAGCAGACTGCGTGGGAGCGGGCTTGCCCCGCGATTGCGTCAGATCAGACCGCCATCGGCGCCGTCATCGGCGCATGGTGCTCGTACCCTTCCAGCCAGAAATCACTCGGTTCGATCTTCTCCAGCCACTCCGGCTCGTACTTGCCGGTCTCGGCAAACGCCGGCACGCGGTCACTGATCACCAGCTTCGGCGCCGCCAGCGGCTCGCGCTTCATCTGCTCGTTGAGCATGTCCAGGTGGTTCTCGTACACATGGGCATCGCCGATGAAGTAGGTGAACCAGCGCGGGGTGTAGCCGGTCAGGCGGCCGAACAGCGACAGCAGCGCGGCGCCTTCGGTGAGGTTGAACGGCGTGCCCAGGCCCAGGTCGTTGGAGCGGATGTAGAGGGTCAGGGAGATTTCCTTGGTCTCGACATTCGGGTGGAACTGGTACAGCAGGTGGCACGGCGGCAGGGCCATCTCGTCGAGCTGGGCGCAGTTCCAGCCGTGGAACAGGATGCGGCGGCTGCCCGGGTCGTTGGCGATGGTGTCCAGGCACTGGCGCACCTGGTCGATGGCCTTGTACAGGATGACGAACGCCTGGCCGTCTTCCTCGTTCTGGGCGATCTGGCGGAAACCGGCCTTCTCGGCCATCGCGATGGCGGCCGGGTTGCTCAGCGCGATGCGCTTGTAGCCCGGCCACTGGCGCCATTGCACGCCGTAGATTTCGCCAAGGTCGTCATGGCCCAGGCGGAACGGGTTGGCCAGCCACTGGGCGTTTTCGTTGGCGTTCTGGTCCCAGACCTTGCAGCCCAGTTCGCGGAACTCGCCGGCGTTCTTCACGCCACGCAGAAAGCCCACCATCTCACCGATCGCCGACTTGAATGCCAGCTTGCGCGTGGTGATGGCCGGGAAGCCTTTTTGCAGGTCGAAACGCAGCATGGCGCCCGGCAGGCTGATGGTGCGGGTGCCGGTGCGGTTTTCCTGCAGCGTGCCGTTGTCGATGACGTCACGGACCAGGTCCAGATACTGTTTCATGGCTTACCTGTAGCGAGCACGGCAGGGGGATCGCCCCTGCCGTGGAGGTTTCAGTGGGCGGGTGTCGCCGTGGGCTTGCGATTATAAGCCCACCAGATCAGGCCGAGGCCAGCCAGGATCATCGGCACGCAGAGAATCTGACCCATGGTCAGCCAGCCCCAGGCGATGTAACCCAGCTGGGCGTCCGGCACGCGGACGAATTCGACGATGAAGCGGAAGATGCCGTAGAACAGCGCGAACATGCCGGACACCGCCATGGTCGGGCGCGGCTTGCGCGAGAACGCCCAGAGGATGACGAACAGCGCCACACCTTCCAGGGCGAACTGGTACAGCTGCGACGGATGACGCGGCAGTTGCGCCGGGTCGCTGAACGGCGGGAAGACCATGGCCCACGGCACGTCGGTGGCCTTGCCCCACAGTTCGGCGTTGATGAAGTTGCCGATGCGCCCGGCGCCCAGGCCGATCGGCACCAGCGGGGCGACGAAGTCCATCAGCTCGAAGAACGACTTGTTGTTGCGCTTGCCGAACCACAGCGCCGCCAGCATCACGCCGATGAAGCCGCCGTGGAACGACATGCCGCCCTTCCACACTTCGAAGATCAGCGTTGGGTTGGCCAGGTACTGGTGCAGGTCGTAGAACAGCACGTAGCCCAGGCGCCCACCGACGATCACCCCCATCGACAGCCAGAACACCAGGTCGGACAGCTTCTCGCGGGACCAGGTAGGGTCGAAACGGTTGAGCCGGCGCGAGGCCAGCAGCCAGGCGCCGCCGATGCCGATCAGGTACATCAGGCCGTACCAGTGGATTTTCAGCGGCCCGAGGGCCACGGCCACGGGATCTATCTGCGGGTAAGGCAGCATGGATTTTCCTCTTGGTTCAAATCAGAAAACTTAAGCCGACGCAGAACAGCAGCGCGGCGAACAGGCGCTTGAGCAGGCGCGGCGACAGCCTGTGCGCCAGGCGCGCGCCAAAGCGGGCAAAGAACATGCTGGTTACGGCGATGCCGACCAGCGCCGGCAAATACACATAACCCACACTGTGGGCCGGCAGGTGCTCCTCGTGCCAGCCAAGCCACATGAAGCTCAGGGCACTGGCCAGGGCAATCGGCAAGCCGCAGGCCGACGAGGTGGCCACGGCCTTCTGCATGGGCAGGCTGCGCCAGGTCAGGAACGGCACGGTCAGCGAACCACCGCCGATGCCGAAGATCGCCGAGGCCCAGCCGATCACGCCGCCGGCGCCGATCAGCCCAGGCTTGCCGGGGATGCCACGGCTGGCCTTGGGCTTGAGGTCCAGGGCCATCTGCACGGCGATCACCAGGGCGAACACGCCGATGATCTTCTGCAACATCGGGCCCTGGATCAGCGAGGCAGTCTTGGCCCCCACCAGCGCACCGAGCAGGATGCCCACGGCCATCCAGGTGAAGATCGGCCATTGCACCGCGCCTTTGCGCTGGTGCTCGAGCACGGCATTGATCGAGGTGAAGACGATGGTGGCCAGCGAGGTACCAACCGCCAGGTGGGTGAGGACCGCAGAGTCGAAGCCCTGCAAGGTGAAGCTGAACACCAGCACCGGCACGATGATGATGCCGCCCCCCACGCCGAACAGCCCGGCCAGCACGCCGGCACAGGCACCCAACAGCAGATAGAGTACGAATTCCATTCGTGGCCCCTGTGGAAAACAATCCGGCATGGTAACGGAAGCCAAGCCCGGCGCTCTAGTGAAGTCTGTGTCAGGTGATGGATCAGCTCCCCCGGCGCGGGTAGAGTGGCCGAAAACACAGGGGACAACCTATGTGCCTGATCGTATTCGCCTGGCGGCCGGGTACCGCCCGGCCGCTGATCGTCGCGGCCAACCGTGACGAGTTCCATGCCCGCCCGACCCAGGCCCTGGCGGCCTGGGCGGATGCGCCGGGGGTGTACGCCGGGCGCGACCTGGAGGCCGGCGGCACCTGGCTTGGCGTAGGGCCGCAGGGGCGCTTCGCCGCGCTGACCAATATCCGCGACCCGCGCCAGGCGCTGGGGCCACGCTCGCGGGGCGAGCTGGTGGCGGCGTTTCTGCAGGGCGAACTGGGGGTAGAGGCGTATCTGGATCAGGTCGCCAGCCGCAGCGGGCAGTACTCCGGGTTCAACCTGCTGGTCGGGGATGCCGGGCAGCTGGGCTACCTGCATGCCCGGGAAGCGGCGCCGCGCTTGCTGGAGCCGGGGGTCTACGGGCTGTCGAATGCCGGGCTGGACACCCCGTGGCCCAAGCTGGTCAAGGCGCGCAGCGGCCTTCAGCAGTTGCTTGAATCAGCTGAACCGGAACAACTGATGAGTTTGCTGGCCGACGGTGAGCCGGCTGCGGACAGCGAACTGCCGGAAACCGGGGTGGGGCTGGCCACCGAGCGGCTGCTGTCGAGCGTGTTCATCGCCAGCCAGAACTACGGGACGCGGGCGAGTACGGTGCTGATTGTGGACGACCAGGGGCGGCGGCGCATGGTGGAGCGCAGTTTCGGGCCGTTTGGGGGGCATCTGGGGGAGGTGAGCCTGGAGGTCTGAGCCAGCCCTCATCGCGGGGCAAGCCCGCTCCCACGCAGGCTACGTGGAAG
>NZ_JBDJLM010000078.1:0-23500 GCF_039673365.1 Pseudomonas sp. TWI923
CGGGTTATCTTAGGTCTGCTGTGCTGCGGCCCCCTCCCCCCCCCCCCGCCCCACCCGCTGCGTGGGGCCCCCCCGCGCCCCCACTCATTTGATGACAAGCAAAGCGCAATCCCTGAAACTGCAGGCAATCGCCTTGCAGCCTTCAGGAGGTCAGCCGAAATGGCCCAGGAACTCTACACCCGCACCAATCAGAAATTGTTCTTTGCCGGCCTTGCGCTGGAGTCCATGGCCAAGGCCACTGCAAGCGGTGCCATGAACGCCCAAGGGTTGGTCCAGGCCGAGCGTGAAGCGGCGTTGTTCCACTTGTATGGTGCGTTGCTGGGCTTGTGCCATGAGATCGCTGGTTTCTACCGCTTGCCGCAAGCGGCTGCGGCACGGGCTGAGCTACTGCTCAACGATGAGATGCTGCAGAGCGTGGCTATTCCGGAGATGGCAGAGATGCTGGAGCTGGCGCGGCAGCCAGAAACCTGGCTGGCTCGTCTGCTTGCAGCTTATGCCGATTTGTTCCGACCGCCGGTCGCGAAGAAAAGCGCGAAAACCGATGTTACCCAGCCATTGATCCAGGCGATCAATCTGGATGAGGCCGAGCCGCTAGAGCTTTCGCAAGCAGAGCTTGAGGCCTGGCGGAAGAACCTGAAGGACTTGGTGAGACGATTCCGCGACGCGCTGAGTGAGTGCTGACAGCAATCATGGCTGATACACTATCGGCCTTTCGTGCAAAGCAGGCCCCAAGTATGTCAACGTCCTTTCTAGAAATTGTCGAGTTGCCTGACGGCCGGATCGAGCTGCGCCGCGCCGAGGATGAAGGTTCCCTGGTAACCCTGGATTTCTCCGAGGATGCCAAGGCATTCCTGCAAGGACAGCATGTGGAAGTGGCCAAGGCCATGCTCAGCGTCGGTGTGCAAATGGCCGGTCGCTTGGTAGAGGGCGATTTCGAGCGTGAAGAGGGGCCACGAGTCCTTCACTGAGCCACGCTAGAGGCTCACGGCTACAAACAGATGACAGGCAAAGCCTGAACATCAGCCAAGGCGGATGTTCAGGCTTTGTGCTTTTCCGCTGGCAGCGGCGCGCAGCAGCTGTTGCCGAGCGCTGTTGCTCACGCTGCCCAGCCAGCTGACGACGGTATGGCTGTGCCCCAGGCGTAATGCTTCGCAAGCCAGCTGCAGGGCGTTCTGGTTGCTGCCCGGTTGAAGCAGCAGGATGCGTTCACGGTTGAGGCCGGCATCGCGCAGCCATGCTTGCGTGAGGCTGGTAGGCGGGGCGATCAAGGTGAGCCAGCGGCTGTCGTCCTCTTCGCTGAGTTCGCGCAAAACAGGCGCCAACAGGCTTTGGCAATGGCCGGGGGCGCCGCGCAGGGCCAGTTCACTGAACAGCTCGGGCTGGTTGCTTTTGCGTGGCTGTTCGCGGGCCTTGAAACCCGGCAAAACCGGATTGGCGAAAAATGCCTCGAACAGTGGCAACTGGACTTGTTGCGGTGCAGGGATGAACGGCTGCATGACGCCTCCTCGATCAGCGGCGCAGAACGCCAACGCTCAAGCCCTCAATCACCAGTTCCTGTTCTTTCAGGTCGACTTCGATAGGGGCGAATTCCGGGTTTTCAGCAATCAGCCAGACTTTGCTGCCTTCACGCTGGAAGCGTTTGACGGTTACTTCGTCGCCGATGCGCGCGACCACCACCTGGCCGTTGCGGGCCTCGCGGGTGGTGTGCACGGCAAGCAGGTCGCCGTCGAGGATGCCGATGTCCTTCATGCTCATGCCGTGCACGCGCAGCAGGTAGTCGGCGCGGGGGTGGAAGAATGCAGGGTTGATGCTGCAGGAGTCTTCGATGTGTTGTTCAGCGAGGATCGGTGCCCCTGCGGCGACACGGCCAATGATCGGCAGGCCGTTCTCTTCGGCCTTGGCTTCCAGGCCGGGGATGCGGATGCCGCGCGAGGCGCCGGGGGTCATCTCGATGGCGCCCTTGCGCGCCAGTGCCTTGAGGTGTTCCTCGGCCGCATTGGGCGACTTGAAGCCCAGTTCCTGAGCGATTTCGGCGCGGGTCGGAGGGAAGCCGTTGTCTTCGAGGCAGCGTTTGATGAAAGCCAGGATCTCGGCTTGGCGTGGCGTGAGTTTCAGCATGGGCGAGGACTCTGTCTTTTTATACAGTGACTGGGATTATATACAGTGGGTTGCGAGCTGCAAGCTGCAAGCTGCAAGAAAGATCAAAAGCCCCGCGCATCTTGTCGCTTGCAGCTTGTGACTTGGCGCTTTTAAATGGCGACTGCCCAGTCACCGAGCCTTGACATCAGCAGGCCTGAAACGTATGTTTCAAACAACTGTTTGTCAGGCGGAGTAGTCATGGCCCAATCGGAAACCGTTGAACGCATCCTCGATGCGGCGGAGCAGCTGTTCGCGGAGCGCGGGTTCGCAGAAACCTCATTGCGGCTGATCACCAGCAAGGCGGGGGTCAACCTGGCGGCGGTGAACTATCACTTCGGTTCGAAGAAGGCCCTGATCCAGGCGGTATTCTCGCGTTTCCTCGGGCCGTTCTGCGCCAGCCTCGAACGTGAGCTGGAGCGCCACCAGGCGCGCCCCGAGCACAAGGCTTCGCTTGAAGAACTGCTGGAGATGCTGGTCGAGCAGGCCCTAGCGGTACAGCCGCGCAGCAACAACGACCTGTCCATCTTCATGCGCCTGCTGGGCCTGGCTTTCAGTCAGAGCCAGGGTCACCTGCGGCGCTACCTGGAAGACATGTACGGCAAGGTGTTCCGCCGCTACATGCTGCTGGTCAACGAGGCCGCCCCGCGCATTCCTCCGCTGGAGCTGTTCTGGCGTGTGCATTTCATGCTGGGGGCCGCGGCGTTCAGCATGTCCGGGATCAAGGCCCTGCGCGCCATCGCCGAGACCGACTTCGGCATCAATACCTCGATCGAGCAGGTGATGCGCCTGATGGTGCCGTTCCTGGCAGCCGGCATGCGCGCTGACACGGGCGTCACCGACGAGGCCATGGCTGCCGCGCAGCTGCGTCCACGCAGCAAAGTCAGCGCCGCGGCTAAGGCCTGACACACTGGGCGGAGCAGGGCGCTTCAGATAAGCTAGCGCCATGCCCGACCTCGATTTCCTGCATATTTCCCTCGCTGATCAATGCCTCTATGGCTTCGCCCATGGCGTGCTGCTGTTGCGCCTGCCGATCTCCACGGCGCGTAATGGCGCGGGGGAGCGCAAAGGCTCCGGGTGCACGCCTCGTGGCCTGCATCAGGTGCGCGCCAGGATCGGTAGCGGCCTGCCACAGGGCGCAGTGCTCAGCAGCCGGCGCTGGACCGGTGAGGTCTGGTCGCCGGCGCTGCAAGCGCAGTTTCCCGATCGTGACTGGATCCTCACGCGCATCCTCTGGCTCAGCGGCTGCGAACCGGGGTACAACCGGCTGGGTCCGGTCGATACCTTCCAGCGTTACATCTATCTGCATGGCACACCCGACACTGAACCTATGGGCATTGCGCTGTCCCATGGCTGTGTACGCCTGCGCAACGACGATTTGCTTGCCTTGTTCGATCGCGTACCCGCCCATTGCCTGGTACGGATAGACGAGGCCGCTTGCCCGCACTGGGCCTCCCTGAATCTTCAATGAAGGACTCGCTATGACCGCCAGCCTGCAAGGCTCTCTGATGGTAGATATCGCCGGCAAATGGCTGACCGCCGAGGACCGCCATCTGCTGCGCCAGCCCGAAGTGGCCGGCTTGATCATCTTCGCCCGCAATATCGACAGCCCGCGCCAGGTGCGCGAACTGTGCGCGTCGATCCGTGCCATCCGCCCCGAGCTCATCCTTGCCGTGGACCAGGAAGGCGGCCGGGTGCAGCGCCTGCGTCAAGGCTTCGTGCGCCTGCCGGCCATGCGCGCGATCGCCGACAACGACAACGCCGAGTACCTGGCCGAGCAATGCGGCTGGCTGATGGCGACCGAAGTGCTGGCGGTTGGCCTGGATCTGAGCTTCGCGCCGGTGCTCGACCTCGACCACCAGCGCAGCGCTGTAGTGGGCAGCCGGGCCTTTGAAGGTAACCCCGAGCGTGCCACGCAATTGGCCGGGGCCTTCATCCGTGGCATGAATGCCGCTGGCATGGCTGCCTGCGGCAAGCACTTCCCCGGGCATGGCTGGGCCGAGGCCGACTCCCATGTTGCCATCCCGGTCGATGAGCGCAGCTTGGAGCAACTGCGCGCCGCGGACCTGGTGCCGTTCAGCCGCCTCAGCGGCCAGTTGGCGGCAGTGATGCCGGCCCACGTCATCTACCCGCAGGTCGACAACCAGCCGGCTGGCTTCTCGCGCCGCTGGTTGCAGGACATCCTGCGTGGCGAGATGGGCTTCGATGGGGTGATCTTCAGCGATGACCTGTCGATGGCTGGCGCTCACGTGGTGGGCGATGCCGCCAGCCGTATCGAAGCCGCGTTGAGCGCCGGTTGCGACATGGGCCTGGTGTGCAATGACCGGGCGGCAGCGGAGCTGGCTCTGAGCGCAGCGCAGCGCATGAAGGTCAAGCCGTCGCCGCGCATCGCGCGCATGCGCGGGCAGGGCTTCGCGTGCACCGATTACCGCCAGCAGCCGCGTTGGCTGGAGGCGCTGGGTGCGTTGAAAGAGGCGCAGTTGGTCGACTGACCTTACCGGCCACTTCGCGGGTGAACCCGCTCCCACAGGTAAAGTGCCTAGTTCAAGGGCTGTGGGAGCGGGTTTACCCGCGAAGAGGCCGGCACTGACTTACCCGGTTCAACGGCCGCGCTTGCCCGGCAGTGGTGCGAACAGCGCGTCGATCTCTTCATCCCCCAACCGCCACTGCCCGGCCTGGCCACCATCGAGCAGCCCGGCCGCCAGCGCCGCCTTCTCCTGTTGCAGCTGCTGGATCTTCTCTTCAACCGTGCCCCGAGTGATCAGCTTGAACACGAACACCGGTTTGTCCTGGCCGATGCGATAGGCGCGGTCGGTGGCCTGGTTCTCGCTGGCCGGGTTCCACCACGGGTCGTAGTGGATCACGGTATCGGCTGCGGTCAGGTTAAGGCCGGTGCCGCCGGCCTTGAGGCTGATCAGGAACACCTCGCTGTCGCCGTTCTGGAACTGCTGCACCGGGGCGCGGCGGTCACGGGTGTCGCCGGTCAGCAGGCTGTAGCGGATGCCGCGTTTCTCCAGCTCGAACTCGATCAGTGCCAGCATCGAGGTGAACTGCGAGAACAGCAGGACCTTGCGCCCCTCGCTGAGCAATTCCTCGAGCATCTCCAGCAGGCTGCCCAGCTTGCCCTTGTCGGCGAAGTTGCCCTTGCTTTCGGTGCCCTGGACCAGGCGCAGGTCGCAGCACACCTGGCGCAGCTTGAGCAGGGCGTCGAGGATGATGATCTGGCTGCGCGCCGCGCCGTTGCGGGCGATCTCGTCGCGGACCTTCTTGTCCATCGCCACCCTTACCGCCTCGTAGGTGTCGCGTTGGGCGTCACTGAGCTCGACCCAGTGGATCATCTCGGTCTTGGCCGGCAGCTCGGTGGCCACCTGTTCCTTGGTGCGGCGCAGCAGGAACGGGCGGATGCGGCTGGCCAGGTGGGTCATGCGCTCGGTGTCGCCGTGGCGCTCGATCGGGGTGCGGTAGTCCTGGGTAAAGCGCTTGCTGTCGCCCAGCCAGCCGGGCATCAGGAAATGGAACAGCGACCACAGCTCACCCAGGTTGTTTTCCATGGGCGTGCCGGTGAGGCACAGCCGCTGGGTGGCCTGCAATTCGCGCACGGCCTGGGCCGCCTTGCTGGTGCTGCTCTTGATGTTCTGCGCCTCGTCCAGCACCAGCAGGTGCCAGGGCTGTGGCTTGAGGTGCTCAAGGTCGCGGGGTACCAGCGCGTAGGTGGTCAGCACCAGGTCGTAGTCGCCCAGTGTGGGGAAATGCTTGTTGCGGCCTGGGCCGTGCAGGGCCAGCACCCGTAGCTCGGGGGCGAAGCGCTTGGCTTCGTCGAGCCAGTTGGGCACCAGGCTGGTGGGCATCACCGCCAGGGCTGGATGTATCAGGCGCCCGGCCTCTTTCTCCAGCAGCAGGTGGGCAAGCGTCTGCAGGGTTTTGCCCAGGCCCATGTCGTCGCCGAGAATGGCGCCGGTGCCCATCTCGCGCTGGGCTTGCAGCCAGTTCAGGCCTTGCTGTTGATAGGGGCGCAGGGTTGCATTGAGGCCTTTGGGTGCTTGCACCTGCAGGTCGCGGGCGTCGCGCAGGCGCCGGCCCAGGTCGCGCACCTGGGCACCACCTTCCCACAGCAGGGGCAGGTGTTCGATGTCGTTCAGCCGCGCGGCGTCAGCGCGCTCCAGGCGCAGGCTTGGGCCGACGGCGTCTTCGTGCAGGTACAGCTCGCCGAGGGTGCCCATCACCGCCTTGATGCGCCCGTAGGGCAGGGCGACGCGCAGGGCAGGGCTGTCGTGGCGGGCGCGGTTGAGGTCGATCAGCAGGTGTTCGTCGTCGCTGCGCCGTGCCAGCTCGCTGGCGCGCAGCAGTTCCGGGCTGCTGCGCAGCAACTGCAGGACGATGGGCAGCAGGCTGTGGCGCTGGCCCTCGACCACGATACCCAGTTCCAGATCGAACCATTCGTGGCCCGGCGCTTCGTCGATGGTGGCGTACCAGTCGTCGACCTCATGCAGGTTGAAGGCGAAGTCGCGGTGCACATCCACTGCCCAGCCGGCTTCGCGCAGACGCGGCAGGCCCTCGCGGGCAAAACGCAGCCAGGCTTCGTCATCGGCCAGCTGATACATCTCACCGGCGCTGTCGGGCAGCGCTTTGCTCTGGCGGGTGGCAGGTTTGAAGCCGGCATCGCGCAACGTATTGCGCAGCGCCTGCTCGGCCTGGGGCTGGCGGCGGATACGCTGGCTGGTGCTGTCCACCAGGCGGGTCAGCGGCTTGCTGTCGTTGCCACTGGTGCGCAGGCCGTCGTAATCGAATGACAGCGCTGCACGGTGTTGCATCTGCCGCTGCATGCGCCCGGTCTTTGGTGTGTAGGCGCTGTATTCGAGGCTGCCGAGGGTCAGGCGTGCAGTGGGCTGAATGTCCTCGATCTGCTCGCTGCGCACCGTCGTGGGCGTCGGTACCTGGCGATTAAGGGCATTCAGGCGGTGGCTCAACGGCACGATCAGGTGTTCCGGTACCGTGGGGGCACTGGCCAGCTGGCTGGCGATGAACGGATCGAGACCATGCAGCAGTTTGCCGGTTTGTCCCGTTTGCGGGTCTACGTAGTAAAGCGGTTCGAGTGGCAATGCCAGCCAGTGCGCCTTGTCTTCATGGTGCCAGGCGCCGCGGTAGCTGCCATTGTCCAGCCGCACCCAGCGAAAATCGGCATGCAGGTCGGGCCCTGGGGCGAGCGGGCTCTGCTGTTCGCTGTACAGCATCCGGCCCGTTGCCAGCGCGTATTCGTATAGGTCCGCACCTTTTTTGCCTTCCAGGCGAGCAATGGGCAGGGCGTAGTCCTTGCTCATGGCGTCGATCAGGCGCAGTGTGCGCAGGTCTTCGTCAGTCACATAGCGCGGTGTGTAATAGATCAGCTCCGGCATCGAGCCGGGGCGTGTCAGTTTCAAGCTGCCGTCGGCCTGGCGCGTGCCCTTGAACACGCTGAGCATGCAGCGGCCGTGATCGATACCCAGCAGGTAGTACAGCGAAGGGCCCTTGCGCCTGGCCGGCTCGCTGGCGGGCGCCACCGGTACCTCGAGTGCCTCCACCCAGTGCGCAAGCTCGGGCGGCAAGTCCAGGGACTGCGCCGCGGCTGGCGAGCGGGTGGCCGGGAGCTGTTGATCACCCTCGACATGGTCGGCACCGCGCTCAAGGACGAACAGGGCAGCCGCACAGTGCTTGCAGTTATTGCCTACCGGGCATGAACAGGTGCCGTTACAGGTCAGGCCGTCCTCGGTCATGTCCAGCGTGATCCGCTGGTAATAGACGCGGCCAGCGGAACCATGGCATTCGGCGCGGATGGTCGTGCCGAGGATCGACACGATCTCGCTTCTGCCCTCTTCGGCATACTTCAGGCCGCGCTGCAGTGCCCCGCGGTCGAACGCGAACGTCCAGCCGTCGTGATTACGGACGAGGAACTGCGCATCGCTTTCGCTCACCTCACTGCTCCATCATCTCCGGGTCCGGCAGGGGCATCTTGCGCATGCCGGCAGGCGACACCTTGATCAGCACGGCCAGATGACCGCCGTCGAGGAAGGTCAGCTGGCCAGCCTTCATGTTGCTGTTGCTCTGCTTGAGCTGTTCGCTCTGCAGCACGCTGCCATTGCTGTCGAGCTGGTTGACCCAGAAGTTGGCGTCGACGGCGATGAAGCGATCTTCCTTGATGGTCAGGTTGCCTTCGATGGGGAAGTGGCCGAACTGTTCGTTGCCGGCGCTCAGGGCGATGGCCTCGCCGTCTTGCTGCCAGGCTTTGTGCAGCAGCACGGTGTAGTCGGCGGTGGCCTGCAGGCGGGTGATTTCGTCACCCAGCCCGGCCGGGCGCTCGGCGCCTTTTTCCAGGCGCGGCGCGCCGGCGCTCCAGTCTTCCGGGGCGAACGGGCTGGTGATCGCCGGCACGGCGTTCTGCCGCACCAGGATCATTTCCACCTGATAGGGGCCTGCGGCGAAGGCGGTCGGGGCGAACAACGCCAGCAGCAGGGTCAGGGAACGAATGGCACGCATGGAGCTTCCTTAGTTTGGCTGTGGGGTCAGGCGCTCGAACAGCGCCTCCAGTGTATTGAAGCGTTCTTCGGGGCGTTCCATCGGCACCATGAAGCGGAACTGGGTTGCACCTTCGAACTTGTAGCGTTTGGGCTGGCCCTGGATCAGTTTGATCAGGGTCAGCGGGTCGACCGGGGTTTGCGCCTCGAACTCGAGCTTGCCGCCATTGGGGCCGGCATCGACTTTCTTGATGCCGAGCTTTTCCGCCTGCAGCTTGAGCAGGGTCAGGCGCATCAGGTTCTTGCTCGGCTCGGGCAGCAGGCCGAAGCGGTCGATCATCTCGACCTGCAGGTCCTTGAGGCCTTCCTCGTCCGCCGCTGATGCAATGCGTTTGTAGAGGATCAGGCGCGCATGTACATCCGGCAGGTAGTCCTCGGGGATCAACGCCGGCAGGCGCAGGTTGATCTCCGGGCCGCCGCCAAGCGGTTGCTCGAGGTTCGGCTGGTTGCCCTTGCGGATGGCCTTGACCGCGCGCTCGAGCATTTCCATGTACAGAGTGAAACCGACCGCCTGGATCTGCCCGCTCTGGCCGTCGCCCAGCAGCTCGCCGGCGCCGCGGATCTCCAGGTCGTTGGTGGCCAGGACGAAGCCGGCACCCAGGTCCTGGGTGTTGGCGATGGCTTCCAGGCGTTTTTCGGCATCGGCGCTGATCTGCTGGCGCGGCGGCGTCAGCAGATAGGCGTAGGCCTGGTGGTGGCTGCGGCCAACCCGGCCGCGCAGCTGGTGCAACTGCGCCAGGCCGAACTTGTCGGCGCGCTCGATGACGATGGTGTTGGCACTGGGCACGTCGATGCCGGTCTCGATGATGGTCGAGGCGATCAGTACGTTGAAACGCTTGTGGTAGAAGTCGCTCATCACCTGTTCGAGTTCGCGCTCGCGCATCTGCCCGTGGCCGATGCCGATGCGTGCCTCCGGGACCAGCTCGGCCAGCTCCGCGGCGCACTTCTCGATGGTCTTCACGTCGTTGTGCAGGTAGTACACCTGGCCGCCACGCAGCAGTTCACGCAGCAGCGCTTCCTTGACCGTGCTCTTGTTCTGCTCCATGACGAAGGTGCGCACCGACAGGCGTCGCGCCGGCGGGGTGGCGATGATCGACAGGTCGCGCATGCCCGACACCGCCATGTTCAGCGTGCGTGGGATCGGCGTGGCGGTGAGGGTGAGGATGTCCACCTCGCTGCGCAGGGCCTTGAGCTGTTCCTTCTGGCGCACGCCGAAGCGGTGCTCCTCGTCGATGATCGCCAGGCCCAGGTCCTTGAAGCGCACATCGTCCTGCAGCAGCTTGTGGGTGCCGATGAGGATGTCGATCTTGCCTTCGGCGAGATCCGCGGCAGCGGCGCTGACCTCCTTGGCCGACTTGAAGCGGCTCATCACCTCGACCGTCACCGGCCAGTCGGCGAAGCGGTCGCGGAAGCTGTTGTAGTGCTGCTGGGCGAGCAGGGTGGTCGGCACCAGCACCGCCACCTGGCGGCCGCTGTGCACGGCGATGAACGCCGCGCGCATGGCCACCTCGGTCTTGCCGAAGCCGACGTCGCCGCACACCAGGCGGTCCATGGGCTTGGCGGCGAGCATGTCCTCGCGCACGGCTTCGATGGCGTTCTGCTGGTCGGGGGTTTCCTCGAACGGGAAGCCGGCGCTGAAGGTGGCGTAGTCGGCGGCCGGGTCGGCGAACGCGTAGCCTTTGCGCGCGGCACGGCGGGCATAGATGTCGAGCAGTTCGGCGGCGACGTCGCGCACCTGCTCGGCGGCCTTGCGCTTGGCCTTCTGCCAGGCTTCCGAACCCAGCCGGTGCAGCGGCGCCAGGGCGTCGTCGCTGCCGGTGTAGCGGGCGATCAGGTGCAGGTTGGCCACCGGCACGTAGAGCTTGGCGCCTTCGGCGTATTCAAGGGTGAGGAATTCGGCGGCCTGGCTGTCGATTTCCAGCGTGGCCAGGCCCAGGTAGCGGCCCACGCCATGGTCGATGTGCACCACCGGCGCGCCTTCGCGCAGCTCGGTGAGGTTCTTGATCACCGCGTCGTTGGCCGCCTCGCCGCGCTTGTCGCGGCGCCGGCGCTGCATCACGCGCTGGCCGAACAAGGGGCTCTCGGCCACCAGGGCAATGGCCGGGTCGTCCAGCAGCAAGCCGTCGTCGAGCGGGGCGATGGTGATTGCCAGGCGTTCGCTGCCGGTGATGAAGTCGGCCCAGCCCTCGACGGTCTGCGGGCGCAGCTTCAGGCGCTCGAGCAGCTCCAGCAGCACTTCGCGCCGGCCGGCGGACTCGGCGGTGAACAGCACGCGGCCCGGGAACTGCTCGAGGAAGTTCGACAGCGCCGCCAGCGGCTGGTTGGCCTTGGCCTCGATGGCCAGGTTGGGCAGCGCACGCGCCGGGAAGCGCTCACGACCGGCGCCGGGCTCGAGGTCATCGGTGCTGACCACCACCCGGGGCCACTGCTTGAGCTTGGCGAAGCAGTCCTCGACCGGCATGAACAGCTCGGCCGGCGGCAGCAGTGGGCGGCTGAGGTCGCCGCGGCGCTCTTCGTAGCGCCCGCGCACGTCGTTCCAGAAATGCTCGGCAGCCTGCTCCACGCCCGGCAGGGAGAACACCTGGGTGTCCGCCGGCAGGTAGTCGAACAGGGTCGAGGTTTCTTCGAAGAACAGCGGCAGGTAGTACTCGATGCCGGCCGGGATGATGCCGCTGGTCAGGTCCTGGAAGATCGCGCTGCGTCGGAAGTCCACATCGAAGCGCTCACGGAAGCGGGCCTTGAAGCGGGTCACCTCGTCCTTGTGCATGGGGAATTCGCGGGCCGGCAGCAGGCGCACCGAGTCGACCTTGTCGATCGAGCGCTGGGTCTCCGGGTCGAAGGTGCGCAGCGTCTCGATCTCGTCGTCGAACAGGTCGATGCGGTACGGCTGTTTGCTGCCCATGGGGAACAGGTCGATCAGCGCCCCGCGCACGGCGAACTCGCCATGCTCGTAAACCGTGTCGACGCAGCGGTAGCCGCTGGCCTCGAGGCGCGTGCGCATCTGCTCGACGTCGATCTTCTGGCCCACGTCCAGCACCAGGCTGCTGCCCAGCAAGAAGCGTGTGGGGGCCAGGCGGTGCAGGGCGGTGGTCACGGGCACCACCAGGATGCCGTGGTCCAGCTCCGGCAGCCGGTACAGGCTGGCGATGCGCTGCGAGATGATGTCCTGGTGCGGCGAGAACAGGTCGTAGGGCAGCGTTTCCCAGTCGGGGAAGGGCAGCACCGGCAGGTCCGGGGCAAAGAAGCGCAGCTCCTGCTCCAGGCGATCGGCGGCCTGGCTGTCGGCGGTCAGCAGCAAGGTGAAGCGGCCGGCACTGCTGGCGGCTTCGGCGATGGCCAGGCTCAAGGCGGCACCGGGCAGGTTGCCCCAGGTGTGTTTGCCGGCCGTGGCCGACATTTGCGGTAGGCGCAGAACTGACACGGGAGATCGGACTCCAAGCGTTGCGGCAAAGAGGTCGATTGTACCGGTGAGCGGGCGCGCTGTCAGGCTCGAAAGGGCGTGGCGACGGGGCTTGTGGCCGGCGACAGGCGCTCATTGCCCGATACGCCGCGGGGCGTCATAATGTAGCCCCTTTTTTGTTCCCCTACATGTGGAAGGTTACCGTGACTCAGAAGCCCGACCAGTGTCTTGGTGAGTGGATCGATCGTGAAGCCCTGGCTGAAGCGATGATCCCGCTTATCGGTCAGCTCTACCGCAACAACAATGTGGTGAGCTCGATCTATGGCCGCAGCCTGATCAACCGTTCGGTTATCTCGATTCTCAAGGCCCACCGCTTTGCGCGTCACCGTCAGACCGACGAAACCGAACTGTCCGTCCACGAGACATTCCCCCTGCTCAAGGCCATGAGCGAGCTGAAACTGGGCGCCGCTTCGGTTGACCTGGGCAAGCTGGCCAACAAGTTCAAGCAGGAAGGCAATGGCCGCACCGCCGAGCAGTTCGTGCGCGAAGAACTGGCCGATGTGGTCGGTCAGCAGAACGCCTCCGCACGCAAGGGCACTGACGTCGTGCTGTACGGCTTTGGCCGTATCGGCCGCCTGCTGGCGCGCATCCTGATCGAGAAGACCGGTGGTGGCGACGGCCTGCGCCTGCGCGCCATCGTCGTGCGCAAGGGCGCCGAAAACGACCTGGTCAAGCGCGCCAGCCTGCTGCGTCGTGACTCGGTGCATGGCCCGTTCGATGGCACCATCACCATCGACGAAGCCAACAACACCATCACCGCCAACGGCAACCTGATCCAGGTGATCTACGCCAAGAGCCCGAGCGAAGTCGACTACACCCAGTACGGCATCAAGGATGCGCTGATCGTCGACAACACCGGCGTATGGCGTGACGCCGACGGCCTGGGCCAGCACCTGGCCTGCCCGGGCGCTGCCCGCGTGATCCTCACCGCGCCGGGCAAGGGCGCGCTGAAGAACATCGTGCACGGCATCAACCATGGCGACATCAGCGCCGATGACAAGATCATCTCCGCTGCTTCCTGCACCACCAACGCCATCGTGCCGGTGCTCAAGGCCATCAATGACCAGTACGGCATCGTCAACGGCCACGTCGAAACCGTTCACTCGTTCACCAACGACCAGAACCTGATCGACAACTTCCACAAGGGCAGCCGTCGTGGCCGTGCCGCGCCGCTGAACATGGTCATCACCGAGACCGGTGCCGCCACCGCTGCCGCCAAGGCACTGCCAGTGCTCAAGGGCAAGCTGACCGGCAACGCGATCCGCGTGCCGACGCCGAACGTGTCGATGGCCATCCTCAACCTGAACCTTGAGAAGGCCACCAACCGCGAGGAGCTCAACGAGTACCTGCGTCAGACCGCCATGCACTCCGAACTGCACAAGCAGATCGACTACGTGAGCTCGCAGGAAGTGGTTTCCACCGACTTCGTCGGTTCGCGCCACGCCGGTGTGGTCGACGCTGAAGCGACCATCTGCAGCGACAACCGCGTTGTCCTGTACGTCTGGTACGACAACGAGTTCGGCTACAGCTGCCAGGTGGTTCGTGTGATGGAAGACATGGCCGGTGTGAACCCGCCAGCGTTTCCACGCTGATCCGCTTGTAATGCGTTGAAAAAACGGGAACCTTCGGGTTCCCGTTTTTTTTCGCCAAGTATTGTGTCGTCCATGCGGGCCTCTTCGCGGGTAAACCCGCTCCCACAGGTACAGCGCAAGTCGTGTGGGAGCGGCGGTTCGCCGCTGCGATTTACCCGCGAAGAGGCCAGTGCACCCCGTCGAGAATTTGAATTTGCGCGCAGCACTCTTGTCCATCCTGATGCTCCTGACTGGCTGCGAACAGGGCCCTACCCTCGAACGCTTCGGCGGCCCGACCATGGGCAGCAGCTACAGCATCCAGTACGTGCGCCAGGCCGGCGGCCCGGCGCCGGAGCAGGTACAGGCGGCCGTCGAAAGCATCCTGCAGGCCATCGACGCGCATTACTCCACCTACCGCGGTGACTCCACCGTCAGCCGCTTCAACCAGCTGCCGGCCAACCAGTGCCTGCCCGTCGATGCCGACATGCTCGAACTGGTCACCTTCGGCCAGCACCTGGCCGAGCAGAGCCAGGGCGCCTACGACCTCACCGTCGAGCCGTTGCTGGACCTCTGGGGCTTTGGCCCGCAGGCCCGTGCGCTGCACGTGCCGGATGCGCAGGCGCAGGCCCAGGTCCGTCAGCGAGTTGGCTACCGCCATTTGCGCATCGAGGGCGAAAACCTGTGCAAGGACGCGCCGATCGAGCTGGACTTCAACAGCATCGCCGCCGGCCATGCGGTCGACCTGATCGCTGCGCACCTGCAAAAGATGGGTATCGACAGTTTCCTCGCCGAGGCCACCGGCGAGCTAAAGGCCGCGGGCCGCAAGCCCGATGGCAGCCCCTGGCGGGTGGCCTTGGAGCTGCCCCGCGAAGATCGCCAGGTCGCCCGCCAGGTCATTGCCGTGCAAGGGCTGGCGGTGTCGACCTCGGGTGACTATCGGCACTATTTCGAGGACAATGGCCGGCGCTATTCGCACACCTTCGATGCCCGCCTCGGGCGCCCGGTCGAACATGACCTGGCGTCGGTGACCGTGCTCGACGCTTCGGCCTTGCTGGCCGACGGCTACTCGACCCTGTTGTTGATCCTCGGGCCGCAGCAGGGCTGGGACTTCGCCATTGCCCACGGTATCGCGGCGGTGCTGGTGACTCGGGCCGAAGGTGGCTTCGTCTCCCGTTCCACCCCGGCGTTCGAGCGGGCGCTGAAAGGCGAGTGAAAGGCAAGCCACGGATGATCGCCACCATGGATTCGGTGAAACCACATGTAGTGCAGGCAAAAGTGGCCTACGACGCGACCAAGGGTTAATGTGCGCGGCGTTCACGCTTGATTAGACTGCACCCGAATTTTCTCATGGCGCCCCGGCGACATGATCGCGCCCCGCGGCCAACCGGCCGGCGGGCCAGTTCTGAAGGAGTACGCATGGCTGTCTACAACTACGACGTAGTGGTGCTGGGTTCCGGCCCGGCCGGAGAAGGCGCGGCAATGAACGCCGCCAAAGCAGGGCGCAAGGTGGCCATGGTCGACAGCCGTCGCCAGGTCGGCGGCAACTGCACCCACCTGGGCACCATCCCGTCCAAGGCGCTGCGTCACTCCGTGCGGCAGATCATGCAGTTCAACACCAACCCGATGTTCCGCGCCATCGGCGAACCGCGCTGGTTCTCGTTCCCCGACGTGCTCAAGAGCGCCGAGAAGGTGATCAGCAAGCAGGTCGCCTCGCGTACCGGCTACTACGCCCGTAACCGCGTCGACGTGTTCACCGGCACTGGCAGCTTCGCCGACGAGCAGACCGTCGAAGTGGTCTGCCCCAACGGTGTGGTCGAGAAGCTCAATGCCAAGCAGATCATCATCGCCACCGGCTCGCGCCCGTATCGCCCGGCCGACATCGACTTCCACCACCCGCGCGTCTACGACAGCGACACCATCCTCAGCCTCAGCCACACCCCGCGCAAGCTGATCGTCTATGGCGCCGGGGTGATCGGTTGCGAATACGCCTCGATCTTCAGCGGCCTGGGTGTGCTGGTGGAGCTGGTCGACAACCGCGGCCAGCTTCTGAGCTTCCTCGACTCGGAGATCTCCCAGGCGCTGAGCTACCACTTCAGCAACAACAACATCACCGTACGCCATAACGAGGAGTACGACCGGGTTGAAGGGCTGGACAACGGGGTGATCCTGCACCTGAAATCGGGCAAGAAGATCAAGGCCGACGCCTTGCTGTGGTGCAACGGCCGTACCGGCAACACCGACAAGCTGGGCCTGGAGAACATCGGTATCAAGGTCAACAGCCGTGGCCAGATCGAAGTCGACAAGAGCTACCGCACCAGCGTGCCGAACATCTACGGCGCCGGCGACGTGATCGGTTGGCCGAGCCTGGCCAGTGCCGCCCACGACCAGGGCCGCTCCGCCGCTGGCAGCATCGTCGACAACGGCAGCTGGCGCTTCGTCGATGACGTGCCCACCGGCATCTACACCATTCCGGAGATCAGCTCGATCGGCAAGAACGAGCAGGAGCTGACCCAGGCCAAGGTGCCGTACGAAGTGGGCAAGGCCTTCTTCAAGAGCATGGCCCGCGCGCAGATCGCCGGTGAGCCGCAAGGCATGCTGAAGATCCTGTTCCACCGCGAAACCCTGGAAATCCTCGGCGTGCACTGCTTCGGTTACCAGGCCTCGGAGATCGTCCACATCGGCCAGGCGATCATGAACCAGCCGGGTGAGCAGAACAATCTGAAGTACTTCGTCAACACCACCTTCAACTACCCGACCATGGCCGAAGCCTATCGGGTAGCTGCCTACGACGGTCTGAACCGGCTTTTTTGAGCGGCTCCGGCCGGTGGCCTGAGCCGGTCGGGGAGACCGATTTCAGCCCTACCCGAGGGTGGTCTTGGCCAAACCGGGAAAGTCTGTAATCAGGCTGTCCACGCCAAAATCAGCGAGCCGGCGCATCAGTGCCGGTTCGTTGACCGTCCACACCGACACGTGCAAACCCTGGCGCTGTGCCTTGATCAGGCGCTCGGGGGTGCACAGCGTCCAGTTCAACGCCAGCATCTCGCAACCGTAGTTCTGCGCGACCTTCAGTGGGTCGAGCCAGGCGTATTCGGCCACCAGGCCGCGCTTCACGTCGGGCACCAGTTCCTGGGCGGCGCCCAGCACTTCTCGTGAGCTCGAGGTGATGGTGACCTTGTCCAGCAGGCCGTACTGCTGGGCCAGTTCGCGAATCGCCAGCACGGTGGTGGCGGCGCGGGTGCGCGAGGCGCTTTTCACTTCCAGTTGCCAATGCTCGAACGGGCATTTCTCGAACAGCTCTTCCAGGCGAGGGATGGTGCAAGGCTGCACATGGCCCGGGCCGCCCTGGCGCGCGTCGTAGGTGACCAGGGCGGCAGCCGGGTGCTCGACCACCTTGCCACGCCGGCCAGTGGTGCGCTTGAGGGTAGAGTCGTGGATCACCATCAGTTCGTTGTCGGCCGACAGGTGCAGGTCGAGTTCACAGCGGTTCACGCCGTGGGACAGGCATTGGCGGAAGCTGGTCAGGGTGTTCTCGGGGGCTTCGCCCTTGGCGCCGCGATGGCCATAGATCAGGGTCACGTTCGTTCCTTCAAATCAGAGAAAAAATGGCTCAGGAGGCGGGGTTGTTCTGTTCCAGTGCCTGGCGCCGCTGCTGTTGCTGGCGCTGCAGGATGTAGCGCGCCAGCAGCTGGCGCTGGGCGTCGGTCATGTCGATGAACTCGGTGCCCACCTCGAAGCTGCCATCGGGGCGCGGGTCGCAATGGGTGACGCGGCCACGCAGCAGCAAACCATGGGCACGGGGCATCAGCACCATCTTCACTTTCACCCGGGTGCCGGCGCTGATCTGTTGCCGCTGGGCGAACTCGATGCCGCCTTCGGAGATGATCACCGGCTGCGGTTGGCCGACTTCGCCGAGCAGGGTTTGCGCGACTACGGCGCTGAGCAGGTCGAGGCGTTTGTTCTGGGCGCGCAGGAAGGCGGCGAGGGTACGGTCCTTCTCACTCAGCTGACGCAGCAGGTGTTGCGACTCGAAGTCGGACAAGTGCAGTTCGCTGAGCAGGTTGAACAGCTCGGAATCATCCTGCAACAGTTCTGTCTCAAGGGCTTCGGCCGCGCTTAAGGGGCTGATTTGAAGTGCGATCCGATCTTCGATGCGGTAGTATTCGCGGCGATCTTCTTCGTCTAATGTCGTCATGGCGAACCCAAGGTTACGGCGGTGGTCCGAGTGTAAAGCCGCCGTAGGCGCATCGCCACAAGGACGTTCCCTTTCATCCGAACAAGCCCCGACATGTTCAGACCTCTTTTCGTATTCATTGGTACGCGTTACACCCGTGCCAAACGTCGCAATCACTTTGTCTCGTTCATTTCACTCACTTCGATGATCGGCCTCGCCCTGGGCGTGGTGGTGATGATCGTGGTGCTGTCGGTCATGAACGGCTTCGATCACGAGATGCGTACCCGCGTCCTGGGGATGATCCCCCATGCCACGCTGGAGACCGGCCAGCCGATCGACGACTGGCAGGGCCTTGCCTCCAAAGTAAAGCAGAATCCGCAGGTGTTGGCGGTTGCGCCTTTCACCCAGATGCAGGGCCTGCTGACGCACGAAGGCAAGGTGCAGAAAGTGCTGCTCAATGGCGTGGAGCCGGCGCGCGAGCGTGACGTGTCGATCATCGACAAGTTCGTGCTCGATGGCAGCCTCGACAAGTTGGCGCCGGGCGAGTGGGGCATCATGATCGGCGACAAGGCCGCGCAGAAGCTCGGCGTCGGCATCGGCGACAAGCTGACCTTCGTCGCCCCCGAAGTCAGCGTCACGCCGGCGGGCATGTTCCCGCGCATGAAGCGCTTCACCGTGGTCGGCATCTTCCACGTCGGCGCCGGCGAGATCGACGGTTACCTCGGCCTCACCAACATTACCGACCTGTCGCGCCTGCACCGCTGGAAGCCAGACCAGGTCCAGGGCATCCGCCTCAAGTTCGACGACCTGTTCCAGGCCCCACGTGCCGCCTGGGCCATCGCCCAGCAGTTGGGCGAGCAGGAGTTCTATCCGCGTGACTGGACCCGCACCCACGGCAACCTCTACCAGGCCATCCGCATGGAAAAATCCATGATTGGCCTGTTGTTGCTGCTGATCGTGGCGGTGGCGGCGTTCAACATCATTTCCACCCTGGTGATGGTGGTCAACGACAAGCGCGGCGACATCGCCATCCTGCGTACCCTGGGCGCAACGCCGGGCCAGATCATGGCCATCTTCATGGTCCAGGGCACGGTGATCGGCGTGGTCGGCACGCTGATCGGCGCGGTTGTCGGCATCCTCGGCGCACTCAACGTCAGTGCGGCAATCGCCGGCATCGAGACGCTGATCGGGCACAAGTTCCTCAATGCCGACGTGTACTTCATCGATTACCTGCCCTCGCAGCTCCAGGCACAGGATGTGTGGATGGTCTGCGGTGCGGCATTGGTCCTGAGTTTCTTCGCCACCCTGTACCCGGCCTGGCGTGCCTCGCGCACCCAGCCTGCAGAGGCGCTACGTTATGAGTGAGCCGCGCATGAGTGATAAAGCCGTGTTGAGTTGCCGCAACCTGGGCAAGAGCTACGACGAGGGCCCGGAGTCGGTCCAGGTGCTGTCCGGCTTGAACCTTGAGCTGCACCCTGGTGAGCGGGTGGCCATTGTCGGCAGCTCGGGCTCGGGCAAGAGTACCTTGCTCAACCTGCTGGGCGGCCTCGACACGCCAACCCAGGGCAGTGTCTGGCTGGCCGGCGAAGAGCTCTCGGCGCTCGGCGAGCGTGCCCGTGGGCTGCTGCGTAACCGCGCGCTGGGCTTCGTCTACCAGTTCCACCACCTGCTGGCGGAGTTCACCGCGCTGGAGAACGCCTGCATGCCGCTGCTGATCGGCAAGACGCCGATCGCCGAGGCCCGCGAGCGTGCTGAAGCACTGCTCAAGCGCGTCGGCCTGGGCCATCGGCTGAATCACAAGCCGGCCGAGTTGTCCGGCGGTGAGCGCCAGCGCGTGGCGATCGCCCGCGCCTTGGTCAACCGCCCGGGCCTGGTGATGCTCGACGAGCCGACCGGCAACCTCGACCACCACACCGCCCTGGGTATCCAGGAACTGATGCGTGAGCTGTCCACGCAATCGCAGACCGCGTTCCTGGTAGTGACCCACGACCTCAACCTGGCGCGCCAGATGGACCGCGTGCTGAGCCTGGAAGACGGGCGCCTGGTGGCGATCTGAATCGCCTGCGCGGGGCGCCCTGAGGCGCCCCGGTTCACACTTTCATTGGGTATCCCGGTTCATGTTCAGACCCTTGTCCTTGTTCATCGGTGCTCGCTACACCCGTGCCAAGCGTCGCAACCACTTCATCTCGTTCATCTCCATGACCTCGATGATCGGGCTGTCGCTTGGCGTGCTGGCAATGATCACGGTGTTGTCGGTGATGAACGGCTTCCAGCGCGAGATGAGCTCGCGCGTGCTTGGCCTGGTGCCGCATGCCGCCATCCTTGGTGTGCAGCCGCTGGACGACTGGCGCAAGGTCGCCGCCACCGCCGAAGGCAACCCGGCGGTGATGGCCGCGGCGCCTATCACCGAAATGGAAGGCATGCTGTCGTACCGGGGGGCGATGCAGCCGATCCAGGTCGCCGGTATCGACCCGGCCGAGGAAGCCAAGGTCTCCATCGTTACCCAGCACATCGTCCAGGGCAGCCTGCAGGCGTTGCAGCCGGGTGACTACGGGGTGGTCATCGGCGAGCTGACGGCCCGGCGCTTCCGCCTCAATACCGGTGACAAGCTGACCTTGATCGTCCCCGAAGTCAGCAAGGAACCGGGTGGCATCACCCCACGCATGCAGCGCCTGACCGTGGTCGGCATCTTCAAGGTGGGCGCCGAACTGGATGGCTCGCAGGCCTACATCCACATCGCCGATGCCGGCGAGATGCAGCGCTGGGCCCCGGGCCAGGTGCAGGGCGTGCGCCTCAAGCTGCATGACCTGTATGCCGCGCCGCAGGTGTCCAAGGCCATTGCCGCGGGCCTGGGTGATGGCTACCGCGCCGATGACTGGTCGCACACCCAGGGCAGCCTGTTCAGCGCCATGAAGATGGAAAAGACCATGATCGGCCTGCTGCTGATGATGATCATCGCGGTAGCGGCGTTCAACATCATCGCCACCCTGGTGATGGTGGTGAACGACAAGGGCGCGGACATCGCCATCCTGCGCACCATTGGCGCCACCCCGGCGCAGATCATGGGCACCTTCATGGTCCAGGGCAGCCTGATCGGCATCGTCGGCACCCTGCTCGGTGGTGTGTTCGGGGTGGCCCTGGCGTTGAACGTCAGCGCGGTGGTCGGTTGGCTGGAGCGGGTCAGCGGCCAGCACATCTTCACCTCCGACATCTACTTCATCAGCAGCCTGCCGTCCGAGCTGCAGTGGGGCGACGTGGCGCTGATCTGCACGGCGGGCCTGGTGATGAGCTTCCTGGCGACGATCTACCCGGCGTACCGCGCCTCGCAGATCGAACCGGCGATGGCGTTGCGCTACGAGTAAGGCTTCAAATTGTCATCGCGGGGCAAGCCCGCTCCCTCAAAAAGCAGGCTTGCGCGAGCCCTGTGGGAGCGGGCTTGCCCCGCGATGGGTTGCAAAGCAGCCCCAGTTCACGGTCTGTCAGGTAACTCGACCACAAACCGCGTCCAGCCATTCGCGCACTCTGCCCTGATGCTTCCCCCATGCGCCTGCACGATCGAGCGGGTGATCGCCAAACCCAACCCCGCATGCTCGCTGCTGCCTTCCTGGCGTGCCGGGTCTGCCCGATAGAAGCGGTCGAACAACCGCTCCAGCAACGCGGGCGCAATCGCCGGCCCCTGATTGGCCACCACGATGCGCAGCCCGGGCTCCAGCGTCACGCGGATCTCGCCTGCGGCGGGGGTGAAGCGCAGGGCGTTGTCCAGCAGGTTGGACAGGGCCCGGCGCAGCATATGCCGGTCGCCTTCGGTGTGCGCCGTACCCTGGCGCAGCAGCCGCACCCCGGCGTCTTCGGCCAGCGGCGCGTAGTACTCCAGCAATGCATCCACCTCCGTCGCCAGCTCCAGTGGCTGGCGGCTGGGCATCAGCAGGCCGTGGTCGGCCTTGGCCAGGTAGAGCATGTCGTTGACCAGCTGGGCCATCCACTGCAGCTCTTCCAGATTGCCGTGCAACGCTTCGCGGTACTCCTCGAGGCTGCGCGGGCGGGTGAGGGTGACCTGGGTGTGGGTGAGCAGGTTGGACAGCGGCGTGCGCAGTTCGTGGGCGATGTCGGCAGAGAATGCCGACAGGCGCTGGAAGGCGTCATCCAGGCGCTGCAGCATGGCGTTGACCGTGGCGCCCAGCTCGGCCAGCTCCTCGGGCAGTTGCGCCAGCGGCAGGCGCGTGGTCAGTGAGCGGGCGTTGACGCTGGCGGCCACCTTGCCCATCTGCCGCAGCGGCTTGAGCCCACGGCGCGCGGCCCAGGCGCCGAGCAGCGCGGTGGCCAGCGCGGACAGGCCGACGGTGAGCCAGATCAGGCGCTGCATGCCCTGCAGGAAGTGTTGGTGATGGGTGATGTCGAGGAACAGGGTCAGCTGCGGGGCGCTTGGCTGGTGTTCTGCCAGCGCGGTGCTCAGGCTGCGGTAGTCGGTGCCGCTGGTATGCAGGGTCGCAAGGCCCGGGTGGCGCGGTTCGTCCGGCAGGCCGGTACGGCTGTCGAACCAGGGGGTGCCGTCGGCGCCCCGTACGCGCAGGGCCAGCTCGGACTGGTGGCTCAGCTCATCGCGCAACTGGGGCAAGCGTGAGCGTAGCTGCTCAGGCGTGGCCACACCCTCGAGCAGGCTGCGCATCAATGACAACCGGCCGCTGAGCAACTGCTGGTCGAGTTCGACGAAGTGCTGTTCGCTGGCGCGGCTGAACAACAGCCCGGCACCCAGCGAGACGCTGGCGGTGCAGGCGGCGAACAGCAGGGCCAGGCGGCCGCCGAGGGACAGGCGGCGCATCAGTCCTGGCGCTCTTCAAGCACATAACCCATGCCGCGCACGGTGTGGATCAGCTTGGTGGCGTGGCTGTCGTCGATCTTCAGGCGCAGGCGGCGGATGGCCACTTCGATGACATTGGTGTCGCTGTCGAAATTCATGTCCCACACCTGGGATGCGATCAGCGACTTGGGCAGCACCTCGCCCTGGCGGCGCAGCAGCAGTTCGAGCAGGGCGAACTCCTTGGCGGTCAGGTCGATGCGCTGGCCCGAGCGTTCGGCACGGCGGCGGATCAGGTCCAGGCGCAGGTCGGCGAGCATCAGGCAGGTGTCCTGGCTGGCGCTTGCGCCGCGGCGCAGCAGGCTGCGTACGCGGGCCAGCAGTTCGGAGAAGGCGAAGGGCTTGACCAGGTAATCGTCGGCGCCCAGCTCCAGGCCGTGCACGCGGTCTTCGACGGCATCGCGGGCGGTGAGGAACAGCACCGGGGTGGCCAGGCCCGCCTGGCGCACCGCCTGGAGGATCTGCCAGCCATTGCGCCCGGGCAGCATCACGTCGAGGATCAGCAGGTCGTGGTCGCCGGTCAGCGCCAGGTGCTGGCCAGTGTCGCCGTCACCGGCCAGTTCGGTGTTGAAGCCGGCCTCGCTCAGGCCCTGGGCCAGGTATTGGCCGGTCTTGGCCTGGTCTTCGACGATCAGTAGTTTCATGGGCGTCCACAGTTCTGAAGGTTCACTCGGGCCCTGTGGGAGCGGGGTTTAACCCGGAGAAAGCCGGGGAAACAAAGCAACCAACGCGGGGGAAACCCCCCCCCCCAAAACCCAG